>JBGUHV010000242.1:0-5179 GCA_045112425.1 Oscillospiraceae bacterium | reverse complement strand
ACGCCAAGCTCCTTTAATGTCATAAATCATCCTCGATTCGTTAGCGATACCTAATTTATAATCGATTCCTACGGAAAAGTCAATCGTTTCGGACGCAATTTCCGGTTTTGGACTGCGTTCTTGCGTTTTTGTCAAGGATACGGTACAATAACCGCAAGAACAGACCGGAGGTGCCCTATGGCGAAATTTTTTGTGGCCGCGACGAATCTGGCGGGCGGCAGAGCGATCATCCGCGGGAGAGACGCGGAGCACATCAAGGTTCTGCGCATGCGCCCGGGCGAGGAGGTCATCCTCAGCGACGGCGAGGGCACCGACTATGTGGGGCAGATCGTGCGCGTGGGTGATCAGGAGAGCGAGGTCGAGATCTTCGAGACGCGCCCGAGCGTGGCAGAGCCCACCGTGCGCACCATCGTGCTCGCGGGGCTGCCCAAGGGCGAGCGCGCGGACTTCCTCGTGCAGAAATGCACGGAGCTCGGCGCGGCGGATCTTTACTTCTTCTCCTGCACGCGGTGCGTGGCGAAGGCGAACAATATGGACAAGAAGCTCGAGCGCTGGCGGCGCATCGCCCTCGAGGCGGCGATGCAGTCCGGGCGCGGGGCGATCCCGAAGGTTTATTATCTGGAGGACTTCGGCGCGGCGCTCAATGAAGCCGTGAAGTGCGAGCTGCGGCTCTTCCTCTATGAGACGGGCGACCGCGTGACGATGAAGGAGGCCATTGAGGCCAGGCCGGAGGCGAAAACGGCGGCGCTGATCACGGGGCCGGAGGGCGGCTTTGAGCCGTTCGAGGCGGAGCTGGCGCGGCAGGTCGGCTGCGACGTGTGCGCCATGGGCCCGCGCATCCTGCGGTGCGAGACAGCGCCGATGGCGGCGCTGACGGCGCTGATGTATGCGACAAACAATCTATAAAGCAGAAAAGGGCATGCTGCAATAAACATGCCCTTTTTTCATTTGAATGATACGCATCCAAAAGCTTGTCATCCTGAGCGGAGCGCAGCAGCGCGAAGTCGAAGGATCTTGGCATGGCAGCAAAACAGAACATTGATCTTCTATTCAGCTGCTCTGCCAAGATTCTTCGACTCCACTTCGTTCCGCTCAGAATGACATTCTTTTTTACTGCGCAAGCCAATCAAAATGCATCAAAGCTTTGCAAATCTCATCAGGATCGTTGCAAGCTGGCCTCTGGTGGCCGTGCCGATTGGGAGGAGCGTGTGCGCTGTGACGCCGGTGATGAGCCCCTGCTCCACCGCCCAGGCCATGGCGTCCTTTGCCCAGGAGGCCACGGCGCCGCGGTCATAGAACGCGGAGAGGTCGCCCGCGCTCTCGGGGGAATCGGCATAGCGCCAGAGCATCGCGGCCAGCTGCTGGCGGCTCACCGCCGCGAGCGGGAGGAAGGTGTGCTCCGTGACACCCTTGACGACGCCGGCGTTGTATGCCCAGACGACGGCGTCATGCGCCCAGCTGCTGTCCGAAACGTCGATAAACGGCTCGGTCAGACCGGTCACATCCGGCGTGCCCGCAAGGCGATAGAGGATCGCAGCGACCTGCTCGCGCGTGGTGAAGGCGGCGGGCGCAAAGAGGCTGCCGCCGACGCCGTTCATGAGGCCGTGGTTCGTGACATAGCGCACGCCGGGGGCATACCATGCGGCGGGATCGACGTCCTTGTAGGGGATCTGCAGCGCATTGAGCACGCGGTCGGCGATGAACTTCTGACCGTTTTCGTTCGGATGTACGGCGATGCCGTAGTTCTCCGTGATGGCGGGGATGAAGCCGGGATCGGTGAGGTTCTTCGGCATGCCGAAGATCTCGCAGCCCATGACGTCGACGAAGGAATAGTCCTTCGCGTGCGGGCAGACGACGCGCATATGGAAGTTCACGAGATCCATGAACGCGCCGACGATGGCGCCGATGTTGATCATGTCGTTCGTCAGGTGCACGCCCTCGACCATGTTGTACATGCCGACGACGACGATCTCCGCGTCGGGATTGAGCTTATAAATGCAGTCCATGGAGGCGTCGAAGTGCGTCTTAAAGCCCGCATAGGTATAGCGCAGGGAGCGCAGCAGCAGGTCGATGAGACCGAGAGTCGCGCCGGCGTCGCCGAGCTGAGCGCGAACGTTCGCTTCAAACTCGCGCCACTGCGGCGTATCGAGCAGGGCGAGCATGCTCGGCGTGAGCGTGACGTCCATCGGCTCCTTGCCGTCCTGATAGCGGCTGATCTGCATCTGCAGGAAGGTGCCGAAGTTGTTCGCGCCGATGTTCACGGTGATGATATCGGCCTCGGAAATGTACCTTGCGAACTCCTCGCGCATCTTGTCGATGCCGCCGCCGCAGCGCTCGAGCAGCGGATCCTCATAGAAATAGAGGCGGGTGTAGTCATCGCCGGGATAGCTCGCGTCGAGCACATGGTGCAGCTCCTCCGGGCGGAAGCCGGAGAAGGCGAGCTGCTGGAAGTTCTCGCTCTCCACGTCGATGCCGAGCTCGCGGGCCACAATCGTGGGGAAGGCATAGGGCAGCTTGGTCTTGTAGCCGCGGACGACGTTGTTGCCGTTTTCAAAATAGCCCTCGGTGCCGTAGCCGTTGGCGACGGAGTCGCCGAGCGAAACGAGGCGCAGCGCATCCGTCTGATCCGCGGCAAAGCAGACGGAGACGCCGGCCAGAAGCGTGAGCACGAGCAGCAGCGCCAGCGCGCGGGTGCAGATCTGTTTCATGTCGTTTCTCCTTTGCGGTTGTGATGGATTGTAATTTCAGTATACAGGAAATGATTACAAAAAGCAACAAAAATAATGGTTGTAATTTCGGAAAAATCACGGTATACTAATTTTTACATTCCTTTAAATCACTGCGCATTTAAAGAGAGAGGAGTCAGAATCAATGAATGAGAACAGAGAGAGACTGGGGAGCCGCCTTGGTTTCATCATGCTGAGCGCTGGCTGCGCAATCGGCTGCGGCAACGTCTGGAAGTTCCCGTGGATGACGGGGCAGTACGGCGGCGGCGGCTTTGTGCTGGTCTATGTGATCTGCCTGCTGCTGCTGGGTCTGCCCGCAATGACGATGGAGTTCGCCATGGGCCGCGCCTCGCAGGCGAGCCCCGTGCGCATGTATCAGAAGCTGGAGAAGCCCGGTCAGAAATGGCACGTCCACGGCTACTTTGCCCTGCTCGGCAACATTGCGCTCATGGCGTTCTACACCGTCGTGACCGGCTGGATGATGTATTACTTCGTGAAGTTCCTGCTCGGTCAGAGCGCGAACCTCGGCTTCGTGGAGATGATTACGAACCCGGGCGTGAACGTGATCTATCTGCTGATCGCGGTTGTGCTGGGCTTCGGCGTGCTTTCCTTCAACCTGCAGGGCGGCCTTGAGCGCGTGACGAAATATCTGATGACGGCGCTGTTTGTGCTGATGATCGTGCTCGCCATCCACAGCTTTACGCTCTCCGGCGCGAAGGACGGTCTGAAGTTCTATCTCGTGCCCGATTTCAGCAAAATCAACGGCTCGGTCATCGTCGGCGCGATGAATCAGGCGTTCTTTACGCTGAGCCTCGGTATCGGCTCGATGGCGATCTTCGGCAGCTACATCGGCAAGGAGCGCAGCCTCCTCGGCGAGAGCGTGAACGTCATCATCCTCGATACCTTCGTCGCCATCGTGGCGGGCCTGATCATGTTCCCCGCCTGCTTCACCTACAATCTCGAGGTCAACGCCGGCCCGGCGCTTCTCTTCAACACCATGGCCACCGTGTTCAACAACATGGCGGGCGGACGCTTCTGGGGTTCGCTGTTCTTCCTGTTCATGGTCTTCGCGGCGTTCTCCACGGAGCTGGCCGTGTTTGAGAACATTCTCGCCTGCGTGCGCGAGCTGACCGGCTGGAGCCGCCCGAAGGGCTGCCTCGCCTGCGGCGCCGGCATCTTCGTGCTCGCGCTCACGACCGCGCTGGGTTACAGCGTGTTCCACTTCCAGCCCTTCGCGGAAGGCTCTGCGTGGCTGGACTTCTGGGATTTCATCGTGAGCAACAACCTGCTGCCGCTCGGCGCGCTCATTTTCTCGGTCTTCTGCTGCTTCAAGTTCGGCTGGGGCTGGGATAACTTCGTGGCCGAAGCCAACGCCGGCAAGGGCCTGAAGGTGAAAAGCTGGATGAAGCCCATCTTCCAGTTTGTCGTGCCGATTGCGATCATCGCGCTGTATATCATCGGCCTCGTCCAGTTCCCGTGGAAGTAAAACCTCAAAAAAGAGAGCTGCTTTGCAGCTCTCTTTTTTGAAATACTCAAAGCACGCAGAATGGCAACGCCGTTCTGCGTGCTTTCTTTGTCCGTTTTTTATTGCGCAGTAAGGAGCTGATCGACGACCTGTCGGGCGAGTCTGGCAGATCTTCCGCCTCGTGCGAGCGCGGCGCGCTCTGCCTCGGCTCGCAGCTGCGCTGCCGGAATCGCGAGCCCACGATCCTGCGCGAGCTGCTCGACGATGTGCAGATACGTCGCCTTGTCCGGGCGCTGGAAGGTCACCTGCAGGCCGAAACGGTCGGACAGGCTCTTGAGCTCCTGCAGCGTGTCGGAGCAGTGCACGTCATCCCCCTCCCGGTCGGAGAAGCGCTCCTTCACCAGATGGCGGCGGTTGCTCGTGGCATAGATGACCACGTTCTGGCTGCGGGCGGAGAGCCCGCCCTCCAGCGCCGCCTTGAGAGCGTTGAAGCTCTCGTCATCCGTGAGGAAGGATAGATCGTCGATGAAGAGGATGAATTTGAGCGGGTTTTCCGCAAGCTGCGCGAGCACCGCCGGCAGCAGCGGCAGCTGCTCGCGCCGCAGCTCCGCGAGGCGGAGCCCCTCGGCGGAGAGGGCGTTCGCCACGGCCTTGACCGTGGAGGACTTCCCCGTTCCGGCGTCGCCCGTGAGGAGCATGTTGGCCGCGGGCTTTCCCGCGAGCAGGGCCTTCGTGTTCTCCAGCACGACGCCGCGCTCCCGCTCATAGTCCACGAGCTCCTCAGGCAGGATCGGGTCTGGGTGCGGCACCGGCACGAGCGCGCCGCCATCATCGACGAGAAACATCGTGTGCCGCGCGAACATGCCGAAGCCCCGCTTCCCCACCTCGGAAAGCCGGCGCTGATATTCCGCTTGGAGATCCGCACTGGGCTCTGCAAAGCCCGGGAGCGGAGCACTGCCGCCGAGCGGCTGCTGCAGGACGGCGTGAG
>JBGUHV010000241.1:0-2762 GCA_045112425.1 Oscillospiraceae bacterium | reverse complement strand
GAGGCGACGAGGGAGTCGGACTTGACCTTCTCGCCCACACCCTTGACATAGCGGCCGAGGAAGATTTTCACCACGACGGCGACGGCGATGATGACGAGGGAGATCGTCGTATATTCCGGCGTCTCGGGGTGGATGATCTTCTTGACGGACTCGACGAGCGAGGTGACGCCGGCATAGAGCACGATGACGCTGATGAGCGCCGCCGTGAGATATTCCACTCGGCCATGACCGAAGGGGTGCTTCTTGTCCGGGCGCTTGCCGGCGAGCTTCGTGCCGAGGATGGTGATGACGCTCGAGAGGGCGTCGCTCAGGTTGTTTACCGCGTCGAGCGTGACGGCAATCGAGCCGGTCACGACGCCGACGAACGCCTTGAAGGCGGCCAGAAAGGCATTGGCGAGAATGCCGATGATGCTGGTTCTGATGATAATCCGATCTCGATTCATTTCTTCTCCTCCATTACAACGCACTGCGGCTCCGTGTCCAGAAGCCGGTAGAGCAGGGTATACAGCGTCTGCGCCTCCTCGGGCGAGAAGGCGCTCAGGCTGCGGCTGAGGTGCACGGGGATCTCAAGACATTTCTCGTGCAGCGCGCTCCCCGCCTCGGTGAGAAAAATGCGTGTGACGCGCTCATCCTCCTTCGCGCGCTCGCGGCGCACGAGTCCGGCGGTCTCCATCTTTTTCAGCAGCGGCGTGAGCGTGCCGCTGTCGAGATACAGCCGCTCGCCGAGCTCGCGCACGCTGACGCCGTCCTGCGCCCAGAGCACCATAAGGACGATATACTGCGTGTAGGTGATGCCGAGGGGCTTGAAATACGGGGTATAGAGATTGACAATCTTGCGCGAGGCAGCATAGAGCGGAAAACAGAGCTGGTTTTCCAGCCGCAGGGGATCCATGGTGTTGTCCATATCTTTCTTCCTTCAGTCATATGAATTAGGAATTAGGAATAACCATTCTATCAATTCCTAATTCCTCATTTTTTCACTGCTGTTCTCTCTTCTTCGTGTCAAGATATGCCGCCGCACTCAGCGCTGCCACATTGCCCTCGCCTGCCGACTTGATATACTGATACGGCAGGCCGACGACGTCTCCGCAGGCAAAGCAACCCGGGAGGTTCGTGGCCATGGTGCGGTCGACCTTGACATGATTGTTCTCGATCTCGAGCCCGGGCACGAGCTGGCCGGGCGAGATGCTGTCGCGCAGGATGAACACACCGTCGAAGCCATACTGGTTCTCCGCCGTGACGACCTGACGCAGACCGTTCTCCTGCCGGATCTCCACGGGCTTCTCCCGGATGACGCGAACGCTTTCGGGCAGCGACTCGATCTCCTTGTACATAGGGAAATAGTTGACGCAGGCGGCGATTTCGCTCAGGAAGGCGGCCTCGTGCTCCTCCTTGGGGCTGTAGCCAATGACGGCGACGGTCTTGCCGCGGTAGAGCGCAGCGTCGCAGGTGGCGCAGTAGCTCACGCCGCGGCCGAGGAGGGCCTCCTCGCCGGGCAGGAGCTTGCCGGGGATCATGCCGGTGGCGAGAATGAGCGTGCTCGCCTCATAGATCGTCTCCGCGCCCTGCAGGCCGTAGTAATCGCCGAGGTTGTAGGCGGCGGTGATCTTATCCTCCGTCACCGTGACGCCGACGGAATCGAGGCTCTCCTGAAACGCCGCGCCGAGGTCGGCGCCCGGGATGTTCGGCAGGCCGAGATAGTTCTGGATGGCGTGCGCCTTCGTGACCTTGGGGCTGAGATCCTTACTGCCGATGAGCAGGACGGATTTGTTGCGGATCTTCGCCGTGATCGCGGCGGAGAGCCCGGCAGGCCCGGTGCCGATGATGGCAATGTCATAACGTTCCATAATCATTCTCCTTTTCACTCTTGGCTCCCCCTCCGGGGGAGCTGGCGCGGCGCAGGCCGCGACTGAGGGGGGCTGGCATTCTCAGCAGACCCCCTCCGACCTTCGCTTCGCTCGGCCGCCTCCCCCAGAGGGGGGCGGCAAGTGCTCAGAGCAGCGCCTTCACCGCCGCGTCGACGTCGGCCATGCTGTGGGTGGGCTCGAAGCGGGCGACGACATTGCCGGCACGGTCGACGAGGAACTTGGTGAAGTTCCACTTGATGTCGGGGTTGTTCTTATAGTCCTTGTCGAACTTCTTCATCATCACGCCGAAGGCCGCGGCCTTGGCGCCCTTGCCGAAGCCCTGGAAGCCCTGCTGCTCCTTGAGGAAGCCATAGAGCGGGAGCGCGCCCTCGCCGTTGACCTCGGACTTCTTCATCTGCGGGAACTGCGTGTTGTACTTGAGGGTGCAGAACTCGTGGATTTCCTCGTCCGTGCCGGGGGTCTGGTTCATGAACTGGTTGCAGGGAATGTCGAGAATCTCGAAGCCCTGCTCGTGATAGGCTTCATACATCTCCTCGAGCTCCTTGTACTGCGGGGTGAAGCCGCAGCCCGTGGCGGTGTTCACCACGAGAAGGACCTTGCCTTCAAACTGCTTGAGGGAGACGTCCTCGCCGGCGGCGTTCTTGACGGAATAATCGTAGATGTTCATAGTGAATACCTCCATAAAGATTTTTTACAATTAGATTGTATCAAATATAATTGCGGATGTCAAGGGGAAAATGAAAAAAAATCAGGAATTAGGAGTTAGGAGTTAGGAGTTGACAAGTGGTTTGTGCGCAGAAACCATTTTGTCATCCTGAGCTTGTCGAAGGATCTTGGCATCGCAGCGAAAGAGAACAGACAGCCTCTGACCAACTTCCCTGCCAAGATTCTTCG
>JBGUHV010000240.1:0-9230 GCA_045112425.1 Oscillospiraceae bacterium | reverse complement strand
CGCGGCGACGAGATCGCGTGTGATTACGTCATCTCCGGCGCCTACCCGAACCGTGTCTACACCTCCATGATCGAGCCGCTGAGCGAGGTGCCGCCGGAGGCGATCAAGTTCGTCAACGGCATGGAGCTCGGCGTCTGCCCGGTCTCCGTCATGCTCATCCTCGCCGGCACGCCCGAGGAGAACGGCTTTGTGAACTACAACACCTTCTCCGGTGATACGATGGACACCAACGCCATCTGGGAAAACGGCAAAAACCTCACCGATCCCTATCCCTTCCTCACCACGGTCTGCCTCAACTACGCCGTGCCCGACTGTGTGCCCGAGGGCTATACGCACGTCTCCATCACGAACCTCGTGCCGACCGACCCCTTCCTCGATGTGAAGGAGGAGGACTACTACGATCTCAAGCGCCGCCTGGCTTCCGAGATGATCGACAAGTTCATCGAGCACAACGGCGTCGACTTCCGCGACCGCATCGCCGAGATCGAGGTCTCCACGCCCATGACCATCAACCACTATGTCGGCGCGTGGAAGGGCACCATCTACGGCTACCGCCATTCGATGAAGAACCACCTCATCGGCCGCCGCACCATGGACGTGAACGAGCACTATATCCAGGGGCTCGAGTTCGCCGGTGCGCACGCCGTCGTCGGCGACGGTCAGGCGCCGCAGGTGAAAAACGGCCGTCTCGCCGCCAAAGCGGTGCTGAACGCCATGGCAGAGAAGGAGGGCAAGTGATGAGCATTAAAATTAACGGCTTTCTCAAGGACGTCGGCGGCGCGAGCCGCGTGACCAAGGCGCGCGAGGAAGCGCTCAAAGCCGCCTCTCCGATCCCGCAGCCGAAGGACGCCATCCGGGAGCTCACCGAAAAGCTCCACCCGCTGGAGATGCGCTTCAAGTGCGTCGAGATTCGCGACGCCTCTCCCACGGCCAAAACCTTCCGGTTTGAATCCGTCGACGGCCATGTGCCGGTCTTCCAGTCCGGCCAGTATGTGAACTTCCGCCTCAAGATCGGCGCGAGCGAGCTCACCCGCCCGTATACCATCGCCTCCGCGCCATTCGAGGCCCGCGGCGACAAGCCCTTCTTCGAGGTCACCATCCGCCGCAACGCGCCCTACCTCGTGCCGGACTGGCTCTTCGAGAACCTCCACGTCGGCGATGAGATTGACGGCTCCATGCCCTTCGGCACGTTCTACTTCGAGCCCCTGCGCGATACGAAAAACCTTGTCGCCCTCGCCGGCGGCAGCGGCATCACGCCGTTTTACTCCATGGCGAAGGAGATCGCCTTCGGCAAGCTCAAGGGCCAGTGCAGGCTGACCATCCTCTACGGCTCCGTGAAGTCGGATGATATCGTTCTGAAGGATGAGCTCGACGCCGTCTGCGCCGCCTGCGAGGATATCAAGGTCGTGCACGTCCTCTCCGACGATCCCGCGTGGGAAGGGGAGCACGGGTTTATCACGAAGGAGATCATTGAGAAGTATTCCGAGCCGAACACGACATATCTCTTCTGCGGCCCGCTCGCCATGTATCAGTTCGTTTCCAAGGCGCTGGACGAAATGGGCGTGCCGAAGCACCGCTTCCGCCACGACGTCGTGAACAATCCCGCCGATATCTCCACCGCCCCCGGCTATCCGAAGGGCGCGGAGACCAAGACGTTTAAGATTACGGTCGTGCGCGGCATTCAGGAGGACGTCATCGAGGCCGCGGCCTCCGAGCCCGTCGCCGTCGCGCTCGAGCGCGCGGCCATCCCCGGGGACACGCACAGCCGCAACCGCGAGTGCGGGTTCTGCCGCAGCCAGCTCCTCTCCGGCGACATTTTCGTCAGCCCCATCGGCGACGGCCGCCGCGAGATGGACAAGCAGCTCGGCTGGTTCCACGCCTGCTCCGCCTGGCCGCTCAGCGATTTGAAGATTAAAATCCCGATTTTGTAACACAAAAAGGGCGTGTCGAAAGACACGCCCAACTTTATTCTGATGATACGCAGTCAGAAACTTGTCATCCTGAGCGGAGCGCGGCAGCGCGGAGTCGAAGGATCTTGGTATCGCAGCAGAACAGAACAACCAGCGTCTGTCTAACTGCTCTGCCAAGATCCTTCGACTCCACTTCGTTTCGCTCAGGATGACACGCTTTTTTACTGCTCAGAAAAAAGGGCTGCTTCACTTTGCAGCAGCCCTTCATGATATCTGATTGACCACGCCTGCGAACAGCGGCAGCCCCTGATCGCCCGTGATCACGAAGAGAAACGGCCGGTCGACCGTGAAGGTGACTGCGCTGCTCGGATCTGCCGCGCCCTCGCCCACGGCCATCAGCGTGTAGGCCGCGGCGGTCACGCCCTTCTCGTCGATCACCACGCGCGCCGCGTGCGTCGCGTCGGAGAGGTATGCATTCTCCGTCTCGCCGCCCAGCGGGGAGAAATCTGCCTTCGCCGCGTCGCACACGTCCGTCACGCCCAGCGCCTGCAGTCCGTCCAGCAGGGAAATGCGGCTCGAGACGTCAAACTTCGGCAGCGTCAGGTGCACCAGCAAATGATCCTGCAAATCCTCCTGCGAGTGAAGGAAAAAGGTCAGCGCCTCGTCGTTTTCCAGCAGCGCCTCCGGCGAGCTGCCCTCGTCCGGCAGCAGGAACCACATCTGCCCTCTGCTCTGCAGCGGCAGCCCCACGGCGGTGTACCCGTCGCCGATGCGGCAGGGCAGCATACTGCTCTGGTGCATCATCTCCGCGGTCTCGTCGCCCTGCGCGCCGTGGAAGACGCCCGGCGCGGTGGCGTCCTCGGGGAAGTCGCTCGCCCAGCTTGCGCGGAGGTAGACTGTCGTCGCGAGCGCGAGCAGCGTGTCCGCGTCCAGGTGCTCCTGCGCCGCCTGCCGGGTGAGCATGCCGCCGGTCTGTTCGTTCAGCCAGCTTTGCAGCAGCTTGTCATAAGCCGCCGACCCCATCTCGCCGCGAAAGACCGAGGCGTAGTAGTTCTGCGCCAGAGAATCCACCGTCTGCTGCCGGTAATCCCGGCCGTCGCGCAGCCAGAGCGAGCTGGCCAGCACGCTTTTCGTCACGCCGTCGTCGCGGTAGTTCGCGTTCCAGACACTTGACGCCTGCGCGCGCAGACTCTCGATGCTCTCCGCGCCGAGCAGATTTAAGATCTGCGCGCGGCTCTCGCCGTCCGTCGTCTCCGCGAGCATTGCGAGCGCCATGTACACGTTCGCCGGGGAATACGCCCGGTTTTCCGTGCCCGCTCCGGCGAGGAAGGTCTGCAGACTCTCGCGCACAAACGGCGTGAGCGAATCGGCATAGCCCTCCGGCTGATCGGTCTGCTTTTTTACGTCCGCCCACCACGCCTCAAAGTCGCCGTCGTCACCGGTCGGGCAGGCTGCCATCACGGGGTAGACCGGCTGTGAGAGCGCGAGCGGCTCGGCGCCGTTTGCCTCTTCCGCCGTGTTTCGCGAGCCGATGTGCACCAGAAACGGAGAGAGGATGATCGCCAGAATCGCCGCCGCTGCCGCGAGGGCGCGCCATGTCGGCAGCCTGCGCTTTGGCGGCACCTCCGAGGGCAGCAGCTCGTCGTCAAGGCGCGTGATCGCGTCAAACAGCCGTTCGCTTTCTCTGCTCATAAAATTACTCCTTCCGCTTCCAAATGTGCCTTGAGCTTCTGCCGCAGCGTATAGAGCCGCTTTGTGATCTGCCCCGCGCCCGTGCCGTACCGCGCCGCCAGCTCCTTCGGCGCAAGGCCGTACCAATAGCGCAGCAGAAACAGATTCCGCTCCGCCGCCGGCAGCGCGCGCAGCCACCGGCTGATGATCTCCGTGAGCTCGGCGGCCTCCGCCGCCCGCGCCGGGTCGGCGTTGTGATCCGGCACGCAGTCGTCCAGCTCCGAGAGCAGCACGTCCATCCCGGCGTACCGCTTCGCCGCGTGCGACCGCCGCCAGCGGTCGAGCGAGAGATTGCGCACGACCCGACCGAGCCAGCCCTTCAAAAGCCGCGGCCGCTCCGGCGGCATGGCGTTCCACGCGTGGAGATATGTGTCGCTGACACACTCCTCCGCGTCCGAGGGCAGCGTGAGAATGCTTTTCGCGAGCGTGAGACAAAACCGCCCGTACTTCGCGTCCGTCTCTTCGATTGCGCGCTCATCCCTTGCAAAATAGAGGTCGATGATCTGTGTATCTTCCATCGCAAAGCCTCCTCTCACTCAATAAGACGCAAAAACCCCGGGAAAATTCCGGGGTTTCAGATTGTTTTACCTCGCAGAGTTCGCGCCCGCAGGCGAGAAGAAGTTTTGATGATTTTTCCGGCGACATGTGCGGCGGGAAAATCTCCTCTCGCGGAAGGAACGTGCGGGCGCCGTGCGCCCGTGCGCTGAGTGGAGCGCAGCCTTTTCGATGAAAAGCCCAGCGAAGCGGGTTTTCATCGAGACGCGGAGCGTCAGTATCTGTATTCAAAGTCCAGATCGTACATGCTCACGGTGTCGCCTTCCTGCACGCCCATGTCCTCGAGCCGCTGGAAGATGCCGGACTCGCGCAGCGCGCGGTCGAAGTACATGCGCGATTCGTAGTCGCTGAAGTTGACGCCTGCGATCAGCCGCTGCAGCCACGCGCCCTCCACGATCCAGAAATCGTCGATGTGGCGGATCTCCACGTCCTCGGCGGTGCCGATCTCCGGCTCCGGCGGCACATAGTCCGCCTCGAAGACCTGCGTGGGCGGCAGCTCCTGCAGCCGCGCGCCGATGGCCTGAATGAGCGCCTGCGTGCCCATGTGGGCGGCGGCAGACAGCTCGAAGAACTCGTAGCCCTGCGCCTGGACGTGCGCCTTCAGGCGGTCGAGATTCTCCCGCTGATCGCCCAGCAGATCACACTTGTTCGCGCAGACAATCTGCGGCCGGCTGCCGAGGTCGGCGTTGTAGGCCTTGAGCTCCGCGTTGATCGCCTCGAAGTCCTCCACCGGGTCGCGGCCCTCGCTGCCGGAGACGTCCACCAGATGCACCAGCAGACGGCAGCGGTCGATGTGGCGCAGGAAATCGTGGCCGAGTCCGGCGCCCTCGCTCGCGCCCTCGATGATGCCGGGGATGTCCGCCATCACGAAGCTTGAGCCCTCGGAGACGTAAACGACGCCGAGATTCGGAAACAGGGTGGTGAAGTGGTAGTTCGCGATCTTCGGGTGCGCCTTCGACACGACGGACAGCAGCGTGCTCTTGCCCACGTTCGGAAAGCCCACCAGACCCACGTCCGCGAGGAGCTTCAGCTCCAGCAGAATCGTGTGGCTCTCGCCGGGAAGGCCGGGCTTGGCAAAGCGCGGCACCTGTCTCGTCGGCGTGGCGAAATGCTGGTTGCCCCAGCCGCCGCGTCCGCCGCGGCAGGCGACGTAGGGCTCGCCGGTACTCATGTCGTGCATGATCTGGCCGGAGTCCGCGTCGCGCAGGACGGTGCCGCGGGGCACCTTGATGCGCAGCGTCTCGCCCACCTTGCCGGAGCAGCGCTTGCCCTGCCCGGGCTGGCCGTTTCCGGCGACGTATTTGCGCTTATAGCGAAAGTCCATCAGCGTGGACATGTTGTCGTCTACTTCAAAGATAATGTCGCCGCCGCGGCCGCCGTCGCCGCCGTCGGGCCCGCCCGCCGCAACATACTTCTCGCGGTGGAAGGCCACAGCGCCGTTCCCGCCATCCCCGGCGCGCACGGTAATCGTGACTTTATCAACAAAAGAAGAGGCCATGCTTGGGTTCCTCCTTAGATTCAAACTTATGGTTCTGTCGAACTGCTCTGCCAGGATCCTTCGACTTCGCTTCGCTCCGCTCAGGATGACAGGAGAGGGAACTGCTCCAATCCTCTGTCATCCTGAGCGGGCGCAGCGCCTCCCACCCTGTCATCATGAGCGGGCGCAGCGCCTCCCACCCTGTCATCATGAGCAGGCGCAGCGCCTCCCACCCTGTCATCATGAGCGGGCGCAGCGCCTCCCACCCCTGTCATCCTGAGCGGAGCGCGAAGCGCGGAGTCGAAGGATCTTGGCACCGCACCGAAAAAGAACTTCAATCCCAGTCCTCGCTGAGATCCTCCCAACGCGGATTGATGGATGCGATCAAAGCATCCTTTTTCTTTCTCGTCCATCCCTTGAGCTGCTTTTCACGCGCAATCGCAGCGTTCACATCTCCGATTTCTTCATAGTATACCAGCTTGTGAAGATGATATTGCTTTGTAAAGCCGTCCAGCAGCTCTGCTTTGTGCTCATATAAACGGCGCTCCAGATTATTGGTGACGCCAATGTACAGCGAGTGATGAGAATTGTTGGTCAGAATATATACATAGTACATAACGATTTACCAGTCTATCCACCCCTGTCATCCTGAGCGGGCGCAGCGCCTCCCACCCTGTCATCCTGAGCAGAGCGCGAAGCGCGGAGTCGAAGGATCTTGGCTTGGCAGCGATTCAGAACGACAAACGGGGAGAAAAAAATCAAAAATGGGGCTGGTTTTCACCAACCCCATTTCGCAATCGTTACTGCGCGATCTCCTCGTAAACGGAGACCTGCTTGCGCTCCTTATCCTTGCGCTCGAAACGCACGACGCCATCGACGAGGGCGAACAGCGTATCGTCCTTGCCCTTACCGACGTTCACGCCGGGATGGATCTTGGTTCCGCGCTGACGGACGAGGATGTTGCCGGCCAGAACGAACTGACCGTCGGCTCTCTTGGGGCCAAGGCGCTTCGACTCGCTGTCGCGGCCGTTCTTGGTGGAGCCCATGCCTTTTTTATGTGCCAAAGTGTTACACCTCCATGTGTCAGTATCGGGTGGGGAAGGGGGATCAAGCGTTGATGGCTTCGATCTGAACCTTCGTGTAGGGCTGTCTGTGGCCCTGCGTGCGACGATAGCCCTTCTTGGGCTTCATCTTGAAAACGCGAACCTTCTTGCTCTTGCCGTTCTTCACGACGCTGGCGGACACGGTCGCGCCCTCGATCACGGGCTTGCCGAACACGGAGCCCTCCTCGCCGATGACGGCCAGAACGCGGTCAAACTTCACGGCCTCGCCGGCCTCGACGTTCAGCTTCTCGACGAAGATGACGTCGCCCTCGGCCACGCGGTACTGCTTGCCGCCGGTTTCGATGATAGCGTGCTTCACTTCTATTGCACCTGCCTCTCCTGTAGAGTCTCGCTCTCGTGGGCGGGAAAATCCGCTTGCAAACCCACTCAATGCGGCCAGAGTATTGTACCATCCGCAAGGTGCAAAGTCAAGCCATTTTTTCAGTTTGTAGAATCAATTTCAAAGGAGACCGTCACCGGCCGCGTCCAGCCCGGCCGCAGCGCGAAATCCCGGGGCGTATAAAATTGCCGCTTATCCCGCTCGGGGTCGATCTCCTGCCCGATGGAGCAGCGGTTCACCATCGTGCTCCGGCTGCCGGTTTCGTCATAGACCGAGAGCAGCAGATCCAGATCCTGCGTCACGTCCGCCTCCACATACTGCTGCCGCGCGAGCACGAGCCGTCCGTCGCGGAAGTCCGCCGAGACCAGCTCCCGCAGCTCCTGATGCGCCGGCGCCTGCAGCACGGGGTCGCCCGCGGTGGTGACCTGCATCCGGAGCGTGAGCGCGCTGTCATCTCCCGCGGTCAGCACCGTGAGCGTGCCGTCCGTCGCCGGGAGGAGCACGGTTTCGCCGTCGCGGATCGTCGGCTCGAGCGCCGCCTCCGCCGCAATCGGGAGGGCGATCTCCTGCCGCACCGCCATGTCCTCGGTTCGCAGCGCCGTGACCGCGTGCGCGCCGTCCAGACTGTGCAGCACATAGAGCGTGCTCTCATCCGCTGAGAGCCACAGATCGACCACCCGCGTACCGACGGGCAGGGAATACGCGCTTTTCACCTCGTCGTCGGCGGAATCCATCTGCATGACGCCCCCGCCGCCCGGCAGCAGGGAGGTATCGAGAGACCCCGTGTCCAGCGCGAACCAGCAGTGCGCGGCGTCTCCGTCCGTCACCCCGGCGGAGACGGCGTCCAGCGTCGGGCCGCGGAAGGCCTCCTCCCGAATGGTGAAGGAAAACTGCGCGCTGTCCGGCCGGCTGACGATCACGCGCACGAAATAATCCTCCGGCACGGGAATTTTCAGCTCCGCCTCGGTCTGCACCGAGTCCGTGCCGTCGCCGTCCATCCATACGGTGATCGGGAAGAATTCATACCAGTCCGCCGCACGGATGACCTCCTCGTGCGTCTCGCCCACCGGCGTGCGCGAGGCGACGGATTCCACCATCAGATCCGCCTCGTCGCCGTTGCGCAGCGTCGGCGCGTTCGTCAGATAGGAGCTGCAGTGCACGCTCGGCGGCAGGTCGATATATGCCCAGTCGCTCACGCCATACCGCGCGGTCGTGTCTGTCTTCAGCCCGCTGCCGGGTCGATAATCCGTCTCCCAGAGCACCTCGTTTCGTATGCGGTTTTTCGCGTGCACGACCACGCCGGAGAAGTCCTCCGCCGCGCCCTGCAGGATCGTTTCGTCGTAGACTACATTCCGCCCCGCGGCGGAGACGAACAGCCCCGCCGCGAGCAGTCCGCCCGCCGCGAGCACGGCGAGCAGCAGCGAGAGGATGCGCCAGCGCTTCATGACTTCGCCTCCTTCACAAACCGGAACGCCAGAATCGTTTCCGCGAGGCCCCAGCCGACGTCCTCGGGTGTCAGACTGCCGGTGCTCTCCATCCGGCTGCGGCTCCCGTCGGCGCGGTAGACCGAGCAGAGCAGCCGGGTGCTCATGTTCACGATGGCGAGCCTCTCGCCGTCATAGGCGAACGTCCGCCACGGGGCGCTGCCGTTGAAGACCTCGTCGCCCGCAATGCTGCCCTGCATCGCGAGGGTGTAGGTGCCGTCCTCCGCTTCGGAAAGCAGCAAAAACTTCTCGCCCGCCAGGAGCAGCAGATCGCCGTCTGCCTCCTGCGTGCTCCAGAGCTCGTCTCCCGCCTCCACGGGGATCGCCATCGTCTGCAGCGCCGCGCCGGTTTCCGCGTCCAGCACCGTGAGCGTGAAGGCGTCGGTTTCTTTCGTAATGAGACGCAGCCGCGCCCCGTCGGCCGAGCGGCTCAGATACCGCGTCCGGCTCTCTGCGGACAGGGGATAGAGGAGCTCCGCCCTGTCCGCTGCGCGGTAAACCCCGCCGCCGGGATACCAAATGTCATCGCCCTTCACAAAGTCGGCCGTGAACCAGACCGCGTCCTCGCCGACCACGCTGTCGCACCAGCAGTCGACCGCGCCGTCGCCGACGGCGGTCAGCTCCGCGGCG
>JBGUHV010000239.1:0-32095 GCA_045112425.1 Oscillospiraceae bacterium | reverse complement strand
CCTTGGCGATGCTCAGGCCGATGCCGTGGCCACCGGTGGCGCTGCTGCGGGAGGGATCCGTGCGGTAAAAGCGGTCGAAGAGCCGATCCATGCTCTCGCGGGGAATGCGCGTGGCGGTCGTGTTCCAGACCGAGAGCGCGGCGTTTCTCCCCTGCCGCTCGAGCCGGAGCTCGATTCTGCCGCCCTCGGGCGCGTATTTCACGGCATTGTCAAGCAGGATGCTCACGAGCTGGCGGATCGCCTTCTCGTCGCCGTGCAGCGTGAGGTTCTGCTCGATCCCGGCGGTGAAGGTCTGGCGCTTTTGCATGGCGCGGCTCTGGAAGGACTGCGCCGTCTCGTCCACGACGTCGGAGAGCGGGAAATCGACCTGCTGGGCGGCGTTCTGCCGCTCCTCCATGCGGGAGAGATAGACCAGATCGTTCGTGAGATCGGTGAGCCGGCGCGTCTGCAGGCGAATGTCGGAGAGCCACTCGCTCTCCCCCTCCAGCTCCATCTCAAGCACGTCGGCGTCCGCCTCGATGATGGCGAGGGGCGTTTTGATCTCGTGGCCGGCGTCGGTGATGAAGCGCTTTTGCTTTTCATAGCTCTCCGCCACGGGGCGCACCACGCGGCCGGAGAAGGCGAGGATGAGCAGAAACACCGCGAGCAGGCCGAGCAGCGACACGGCGACGCTCGTCAGCAGGAAGGATCGGAACGTGTCGAGGCTGCGGCCGCAGTCGAGAAAGAGCAGGAGCGTGCCTTCCTCGGTCTCTGCCCTGAGCCAGCGGTAATCGCCGATGAAGCCGCGCGTTTTGCCGCTCTCGAGCGCCTGCCGGGCGTAATCGACGGCGGCCTCCATATCGACGGCGGCAATCTTGCCGGTGTCGACGCCGAGGACGTCCTCGGCGTCGTTCACCGTGACGGAGAAGTAGCGGCTCTCATAGGGCATCTCCTGCCGGCGGATCTCGCTGCGGTCGTGCTGCTCGGATGCAGTCTGCGTCTCCACCGGCTGCGCCGCCGGCGCCGGCGCGTCGTCGTCATCGGGATCGTCGTCATCGTCATCCCAGTCGTCATCGTCGTCATCGTCCGCATCCAGCGGCCGGAGCACGGCGGCGAGGCCGTCCTCCGCCGGGGCGGATTCCCAGGCGACCTCGGGCGTCTCCCACGGGAGCGTCTCGCCGTCGACTGGCGGAACCAGCTGCATGTCGGGCAGGCCTCCGCTCTCCCCGTCGGCGGGCAGGCTGCCGCTCTCGGCGGGTACATCCGGCTGCGTCTCCCCTTCCGGCAGAACGCCCGGCTGCCCCGGCTCCATCGGGAAGCCCGGGGCGTCGCTATTTTCATTCCATCCGCCGCCCTCGGGCCGCGGGAACGTGCCGCCATTTTCGGCGAGGATGTCCAGAATCTCATCCGCGTTCTGCACGACGTGGCGGTAGGCGATCCAGTTCGCCGCGCCGAGAATCACGGCGAGCACCAGCAGCAGAGACGCCATGGAAAGCGCAATGAAGCGCACTCGAAGCCGCTTAAACATCCTCCTTGACCTCCAGAGAATAGCCCGCGTTGCGCGTGGCCTTGATCTGCACGTTGGCGCCCAGCGCCGCGAGCTTCTTGCGCAGATAGGAGATATAGACCCAGACGACGTTGATCTCCGCCTCGGCGTCATAGCCCCAGATCTTCTCCATGAACCGCTCGGTGCTGATGAGGCTGCGCGGATTCGCCATGAGCGTTTCAAGCATCTGGAACTCCTTGTTCGCGAGGCGGAAGCTCCCCGTGGGGCTCTTGAGCTCAAACGTGGCGCGGTCGAGCGTGAGATTGCCGAACTGCAGCGTGGAGGACGGCTGCGCCGTGGTCGCGCGCGTCATGGCGCGGATGCGGGCCAGGAGCTCTTTCGCAGCAAAGGGCTTGGTGAGATAGTCGTTGGCGCCGCTGTCGAGCCCCTCGACCTTGTCGTCAATCTCGCTTTTGGCCGTGAGCAGCAGCACGGGAAGCATGTTCCCCTCGGCGCGAATCGTCTTGAGGACGGTGATCCCGTCCATCTTCGGCATCATGATATCGAGCACCGCCCCGTCATAGTTTCCGGCGCGGAGCCAGTCGAGCGCGTCCGCCCCGTCATACACGACGTCCACGGCAAAATGGTTCTTCTCCAAAATGGCGGAGACAGCTCTCGCCAGCGATTTTTCATCCTCTGCCAGCAGCAGACGCATGGGGATCACCCTTTCCTTTCGTTTGATTCAGGATAAAGCGCAAGCATAAAATGAAGTTAAAAAACACACTGTTGCAATCGGCACAGCTTTTCTGGTAGGATTGGATTATATTGTATTATACTCTTTTGAGAAAAACAAGAGGAGCGTGTTCTGCTATGCTGAGAAAGATTATCAAAATTGATGAAGAACGCTGCAACGGCTGCGGTCTGTGCGCGAACGCCTGCCACGAGGGCGCGATTGACATCGTGGACGGCAAGGCGAAGCTCATGCGCGAGCACTTCTGCGACGGGCTGGGCGACTGTCTGCCGGCCTGTCCGATGAACGCGATCAGCTTCGAAATGCGCGAGGCGCCGGGCTATGACGAGCAGGCGGTGCTCGCGGCGAAGCGCGAAAAGGAGGCCAAAGCCGTCGAGACCGCGGCGAAGGCCGGCGACGCGCCGAACGCGCTCGACAACTGGCCCGTGCAGCTCAAGCTCGTGAGCCCCTCGAGTCCGGTGTTCTATCAGTGCGATCTGCTCGTGGCGGCGGACTGCACCGCCTATGCCTACGGCAACTTCCACCGCGACTTCGTGGCGGGCAAGGTCGTCGTGATCGGCTGCCCGAAGCTGGACGCGGCGGACTACGCCGAGAAGCTCACCGAGATCATCCGCGACAACGACGTGAAGTCCGTGACGCTCACGCGTATGTTCGTGCCCTGCTGCGGCGGGATGGAATACGCCGTGTATCAGGCTGTGGCCAACGCAGAGCGAGATCTCCCATTGCGCGTCGTGACCATCGGCGCGGACGGGGCGATTTTGGCGGATGAGAAGAAGGGCGTGTAAATCCCCTACCTGTCATCCTGAGCGGAGCGCGTCAGCGCGGAGTCGAAGGATCTTGGCAGAGCGGTCGATGCGAGGCAGGATGTTCTCTTTTTCTGCGCTGCCAAGATCCCTCGACAGGCTCGGGATGACAAATCGTTGCATTGGTACATAGCCGCCTGAGATCGGTGATCAAATCGATGCGTTCTGCGGCTGGCGCAAGCGACCCGCCCTACGGCAAACGAAACCCCGGCAGCCAGTTATAGGCTGCCGGGGTTGTTATTACAGAACCTTTGCCAAAAAATCCTGCAGTCTCGGGCTCTGCGGGTTGGTGAAGAGCTTATAGGGGCTGCCCTCCTCGATGAGCTTGCCGTCGGCCATGAAGAGGACGCGGTCGCCCACCTCGCGGGCGAAGCCCATCTCGTGCGTGACGACGACCATGGTCATGCCGTCGCGCGCGAGCTGCTTCATGACGTCGAGCACCTCGCCGACCATCTCGGGGTCGAGCGCGGAGGTCGGCTCGTCAAAGAGCATGACGTCCGGCTCCATGCACAGCGCCCGGACGATGGCGATGCGCTGCTTCTGGCCGCCGGAGAGCTGCGAGGGATAGGCGTTCGCGCGGTCGGCGAGACCGACGCGCTCTAAGAGCTCCATGGCCTTCTTCTCCGCGTCCGCCTGCGATTTTTTCAGGAGCTTCATCGGCGCGATGGTCATGTTTTTCAGCAGCGTCATGTGCGGGAAGAGATTGAAGTGCTGGAAGACCATGCCCATCTTCTGGCGGTGGAGGTTGATGTTGCAGTGCGGGTCGGTGATGTCCGTGCCCTCGAAGGTGATCGTGCCGCCGGTGGGCAGCTCGAGGAGGTTCAGGCAGCGCAGGAACGTGCTCTTGCCCGAGCCGGAGGGGCCGATGACCACGACGACCTCGCCGCGGTGGATATCGGTCGTGACGCCGTCGAGCGCCTTGATCTCGCCGCCCTTGAAGTGCTTCTGCAGGTCCTTGACCTGAATGAGCTTCTCAGTGGTCACTGCTGCGCAGCCTCCTTTCGAGTCTTCCGACGAGCCATGTGAAGAACATGACCAAGACCAGATAGATTGCCGCTACAGCCAACAGCGGCAGATACGGCGAATAGGTGACGCCGCGGATGATGTCGCCGCCCTTGGTGAGGTCCTGAATAGCGACATAGCCGGCGACGGAGGTCTCCTTGAGGAGGACGATGAACTCGTTTGCCAACGCAGGCAACACACTCCGAAGTGCCTGTGGAATGACGATATGGCGCATGGTCTGCACATAGTTGAAGCCGAGGGATCGTCCAGCCTCAAACTGGCCATTGTCCGTGGACATGATGCCGCCGCGGATAATCTCGGCGACGTAGGCGCCGGAGTTGATGCCGAAGGCAAGCATGGCAATCAACAAACCATTTTTCGAGCTTGCAAAAATGATGTAATAGATGATCATCAGCTGCACAACGACAGGTGTGCCGCGGATGACTGTAAGATATAGGCGGCAGATTCCGTTGCCAAGGCTAAGCAGAAAACGACCCAAGCCCGGACGCATAGTTTCCTTGTTCTTATCCCATGTGGAGCGGACGATGGCGATGATTACGCCAATGGCAATGCCGATAAGCGTTGCTATGAGAGTAATCTTGAGTGTGTTCGCCAGACCTCCCGTGAGAAACTTCCAGCGATTCTTTGTGACAAAGTTCAGAATGAAGTCCGCTTTCAGCTTTGCGAACCAATCTGCCATGAAATCTCCTCCTAGTATTTGAACGGTGCAAACGGCTCCATGCGGATGCATGGAGCCGCCTTATGTTTTCATTCAGATAATCAACCGTTGTTTGCAGCGATAAATGCTTCTGCGGGCGCGCTATCCATGATGATGCAAGTCAGCTTACCAGTGATGAGTGCCTGAAATGCGTCGTGGTACTTGTTGAACGCCTGAACGTGCTCATCGCCAAAATCATCGAGGGAGTAGAGATAGCCCGTGGTACCGTCCTGCGTACCGATCTGGACATCCTCGCCGTCCTCGATCAGGCTGAAGAGCTGATCGACATTTTCGATCGGGGAACCCTCGGGAACAACAACAACAACCTGCACGCCGGTGGCATAGCTGTCGGAGAAGTTGACGGTTTCAAGCCGCTCATCAGTGACAGTCATACCGGACATACCGAAATCGACCTTACCGGAAACAACATCAGGAATGATGGCTTTGAAATCCGTATCTGTGATCTCAAGCTTCATACCGAGCTGGTCGGCGATGAGGCCGGCAATCACAGGGTCGATGCCAACGATCACATCGTTGCCAGCGTCATCCGTATCGTGGAACTCATAGGGAGCAAAGTCAGCGCTGCACGCCATGGTAAGCACCTCCGCGTCGTCCGCGACGTCCTGCTGATAAGCAGGCAGCTCGCCCTCGCCGGAAATGTAGTAGGCGACAACCTGATCGAGCGTTCCGTCTTCCTTAAGAGAGGCAAGCGCGGTGTTGATGCTGTCGAGCAGATCGGTGTTTTCCTTCGCAACGGCGATGGCGTAATCCTCGGTGACGTACTCGGTGTCCAGAATCTTGAGCTGGACGGAGGAGGCGGCGGCCTCCGCCTCGGCGGAGCCGTCCGCTGCGGGAGCGCTGCTGTTGCTGCCGCAGGCGGCGAGAGAAGCAACCATCAGCACAGCCAGAAGCAGGGTGATGAATTTTTTCATTTTGAATGTCCTCTTTTCATTAACAAAATATTGTATTCCTTTCGGGATGGTTGCAGTTTAGCACCTGAAAGTTGGAAAGTCAAGAAAAGAATGCATTTTTATTCGCAATATCCAAATTTTTATGCAAGTGCACATCAAAACAGCGCCATTTTCAGCCGCCGTTTGTGGATGTTTTCACCGATTTTGGGGCGATTTAGAGGAACAAAATGAATATTCGATGAATATATGCAAAACGCCCCGCCGAGATGGCGGGGCGTTTTGGCGGGCGGATGATATCCGCCCCTGCGGTCACAGCGTGGCGGCCATGACGGCTTTGATCGTGTGGAGGCGGTTTTCCGCCTCGTCGAAGACGATGCTCTGCTGGCTCTCGAAGACCTCGTCCGTGACCTCAAGGCAGTCGAGACCGTATTTCTCCCAGATCGCACGGCCGTTGTCGGTGCCGAGATCGTGGTAGGACGGGAGGCAGTGCATGAACCGGCACTGCGGCCCGGCGGCGTCCATGAGCGCCTTTGTGACGCGGTAGGGCAGAAGATCGCGGATTCTCTCTTCCCAGACCGCCTCCGGCTCGCCCATAGAGACCCAGATGTCCGTATAGAGCACATGGGCGCCGGGCACGGCCTCCGTCGGATCGGTGATGAATTCGAGCTTCGCGCCGGTCTCGGCGGCAATCGCCTGGCACTCGGCGATCAGCGCGGCGTCCGGGAAATACTTCTCCGGCGCGCAGGCGACGAAATGCATGCCCATCTTGGCGCAGCCGACCATGAGGGAGTTGCCCATGTTATAGCGCGCGTCGCCGAGATAGACGAGCTTGATCCCCTCGAGCGAGCCGAAATGCTCGCGGATGGTGAGAAAGTCGGCGAGAATCTGCGTGGGGTGAAATTCGTTCGTGAGCCCGTTCCAGACGCGGACGCCCGCGAATTTGGCGAGCGCCTCCACGCGCGCCTGCTCAAAGCCGCGGTATTCGATGCCGTCGAACATTCTGCCCAGCACGCGCGCCGTGTCGGCGATGGACTCCTTCTTCCCGATCTGCGAGCCGCTCGGATCGAGATAGACCGGATGCATGCCGAGATCCGCCGCCGCGACCTCGAAGGCGCAGCGCGTGCGCGTGCTGGTCTTCTCGAAGATCAGGGCGATGCTCTTGCCCTCAAACATCCGGTGCGGAACGCCGGCTTTCTTTTTGGCCTTTAATTCCGCTGCCAAATCCAGAAGCTTGTTAATTTCATCCGGTGTAAAGTCGAGTAATTTCAGAAAATTTCTGCCTTTCAAAGACATGGTTCTTTTTCCCCTTCCCTGTCATCCTGAGCGGAGCGCGTCAAACCGGGCTTGCTCCATTCCGCTGCCTTGACGGTGTCTCCATATCCGCGCCCCCGGTTTTCCTTAACCAAATCAAAGCAAAGACTTTGATTTGGAGAGGAAGAAGGAAGGAGCGAATGCATAGCCGTCGCGCATAAGCGCGGCTGCGGTGCGGAGCGAGTTTCTTCTGACGACGAAGGATCTTGGATCGGCAGTTGAGCAGAAGCAAAAGCGTCTATCGCACTTCTCTGCCAAGATCCTTCGACTCCGCTTCGCTCCGCTCAGGATGACACGTTATTTACAGCTTGCAGCAGTCTTTCAAAATTTCCGCCGCCTCCTGCAGCAGCTCCATCGGGATGTTGAGCGCAGGGAGCAGGCGGATTTTTTCCTTCGCCGTGAGGGCGAGGACGCCGCGCGCTCTCGCGGCGGCGAGGATCTCCGGCGCGGGCTTTGTGGTCTTCAGCCCGACCATGAGGCCCAGACCGGAGACGCTCTCGATGCCCTCGGCGCCGGAGAAGGTCTCGAAGAGATACGCGCTCTTGGCGCGCACTTCAGCGAGGAGCTTTTCGTCGATGCGGCTGAGGATGCTGATGGCGCCGGCGCAGGCCGTGGGGCTGCCGCCGTAGGTGGAGCCGTGGTCGCCGGGCTGGAACACGTCCTGCACCTTCT
Source organism: Oscillospiraceae bacterium (assembly GCA_045112425.1). Taxonomy (GTDB): domain Bacteria; phylum Bacillota; class Clostridia; order Oscillospirales; family Oscillospiraceae; genus CAG-103. The sequence continues at coordinate 24,462 of JBGUHV010000239.1, read as the reverse complement.
CGCCGAAGAGGCACGCGCCGAGCGGGAGGCCGCCGCCGAGACCCTTCGCCGTGGTGACGAGATCGGGCTCGACGCCGAACTGCTCATAGGCATAGAGCGTGCCGGTGCGGCCGTTGCCGGTCTGCACCTCGTCGATGATGAGGAGAATGTCGTGCTCGCGGCAATAGGCCGCCGCGCCCTGCACAAAGGCGGGATCGAGCGCCGTGACGCCGCCCTCGCCCTGCACGCACTCCATCATGACGGCGGCGAGCTTGTGCGTCTCGGCAGCCGCCTTGAGCGCCTCGAGATCGTTCGCGGGCGTGTGAATGAAGCCCGGCAGCAGGGGCTGGAACTGGGCGTGATATTTCTCCTGCCCGGTGGCGGAGAGGGTCGCAAGCGTGCGGCCATGGAAGCTCTTTTCGAGCGTGAGAATCGTGAAGGTATCGGCGCCGTGCGTCTGCGCTGCGTACTTTCGCGCGGCCTTGATGGCGCACTCATTCGCCTCGGCGCCGGAGTTGGAGAAGAAGACGCGCTTCATACCCGTGCGCTCGCAGAGGAGCCGCGCGAGATTGGCCGCGGGGGCGGTGTAAAACAGGTTCGAGATGTGCTGCACCTTTCCGAGCTGCGCCGTGACGGCGGCGATCCACTCGGGATCGGCGACGCCGAGGGCGTCCACGCCGATGCCGCTCGTGAGGTCGATATACCGCTTGCCGGTCTCATCGAACACCTCGGAGCCGCGGCCGGAGACGATCTCCACCGGGAATCGGGCGTAGGTATGGGCGACGTAGGCCTGATCGGTCTGCATGGTGTTCAAGGGGCATTCCTCCATTCAAGGGTTTCAGGTGATAAAACGAAAGCGGCTTTTTCCGCGCACTGCCAAGATCCTTCGACTGCGCGCTGACGCGCTCCGCTCAGGATGACAGGGAAAAGCGCTGAGACCAATCTAGTCTCAGCGCCGGGTTTTGTCAAGTATTCAGCTGGGCGCGGATGTATGCGATCTGGTTTTCGACGCTCTGCACCGAGGTGCCGCCGAGGCTGGAGCGCTTTTCGGCGCAGGCGGCGAGGTTGATCTCCTCATAGAGATCCTTGTCAAAGAGCTCGCTCTGCGCTTTGTAAGCCGCGAGCGGCAGCTCCTCGAGCGTGAGCCCCTTGGAGATGCACTCGGCCACGAGCGCGCCGGAGATTTTATAGGCGCTGCGAAACGGCATGCCCTTCTTCACGAGATAATCCGCGAGATCGGTCGCGTTGATGAAGCCGGTCTGCGCCGCGCGGAGCATATTCTCCGACTTCACGGTCATCGTCTCGATCATCGGCGCAAAGACCTTGAGACACATTTTCACGGTGTCCGCCGCGTCGAAGACGGCCTCCTTGTCCTCCTGCATGTCCTTGTTATACGCCAGCGGCAGGCCCTTGAGCGTGGTCAGCAGCGCCATCAGATCGCCGTAGACCCGGCCCGTTTTGCCGCGGCAGAGCTCCGCCATGTCGGGGTTTTTCTTCTGCGGCATGATGCTCGAGCCGGTGGTGAAATCATCCGAGAGGGAGATGAACTGAAACTCCCAGCTCGACCAGAGGATCAGCTCCTCCGAAAGGCGCGAGAGGTGCATCATGAGGATCGACCACGCCGAGAGGAGCTCGAGGCAGAAGTCGCGGTCGGACACGCCGTCGAGGGAATTGAGCGCAACGGCGTCGAACCCCAGCGCCTCGGCCTCCATGACGCGGTCGGTGTCGTAGGTCGTGCCGGCGAGGGCGCAGCAGCCGATGGGGCTCACATTCATGCGGATCATGGCGTCCTGCATCCGATCGACGTCGCGCAGGAGCATCATGGCGTAGGCCATGAGATGGTGCCCGAAGGTGACGGGCTGGGCGCGCTGGAGGTGCGTATAGCCGGGCAGGATATCCGCTTTATGCGCCTCGGCCTGATCGGCGAGGGCGGCGATGAGCGCCTTCGTGAGCGAGAGGATCTCATTGGTCTCTGCGCGCAGATACAGGCGCAGGTCAAGCGCGACCTGATCGTTGCGGCTGCGGGCGGTGTGCAGGCGCTTGCCGGTGTCGCCGATGCGCTCGGTGAGCACCTGCTCGACGAACATGTGGATATCCTCGGCCGTCGGGTCAATCGCGAGCGCGCCGGACTCCAGATCGTCCAGAATCGTCTGCAGGCCGTCGATGATCGTGTCGGCGTCCGAGTTGGAGATGATGTTCTTCGCGCCGAGCATGGCCGCATGCGCCATGGAGCCCGTGATGTCCTCTTTATACATCCGGCAGTCAAACCGGATGGAGGAGTTGAAGTCGTCCGCGATCTGATTCGTGTCGCCGCTGGTTCTGCCTGCCCATAATTTCGACATGGTATTTCTCCTTATATGCGCAAGCGTGGAGAGACGGAAACTCCGCTCTCCACTCTCAACGCTCCAATCTGATTATTTGCCGTCCACAATCGCCTGCACCTTGATCGGCAGGCCGTAGAGGCTGATGAAGCCCTCGGCGTCCTTCTGGTTATAGTCGCTCTCACCGAAGGTGGCGATCTCCTCGGAGTAGAGGCTGTGCGGACTCCAGATGCCGGCGGGGATGACGTTGCCCTTATAGAGCTTGAGGCGCACGGTGCCGGTGACGGTCTCCTGCGTCTTGTCGACGAAGGCGGAGAGCGCTTCGCGCAGCGGCGTGAACCACTGGCCGTTATAGACGAGCTCGCCGAACGTGATGGCGACGCGCTGCTTTTCGTGCGCGGTCATCTTGTCGAGGCAGATGCTCTCGAGGAGCTTGTGCGCCTCATAGAGGATCTTGCCGCCCGGGGTCTCATACACGCCGCGGCACTTGATGCCGACGAGGCGGTTTTCCACGAGGTCGAGGAGACCCACGCCGTTTGCGCCGCCGAGCTCGTTGAGCTTGAGGATGACGCCCTTCGGCGTCAGGCTCTCGCCGTCGACCGCGACGGGAACGCCCTGCTCGAAGTCGATGGTCACATAGGTCGGCGCGTCGGGGGCATTGATCGGGCTCACGCCCATCTCGAGGAAGCCCTCCTTCTCATAGGTCGGCTCGTTGCCGGGGTCCTCGAGATCGAGGCCCTCATGGCTCAGGTGCCAGAGGTTTTTATCCTTGGAATAGTTCGTCTCGCGGTTGATGCGCAGCGGCACGTTGTGCGCCTCGGCGTAGTCGATCTCCTCTTCTCTGGATTTGAGCGACCACTCTCTCCACGGGGCGATGATCGGCATGTTCGGCGCGAAGTGCTTGATGGCGAGCTCAAAGCGCACCTGATCGTTGCCCTTGCCGGTGCAGCCGTGGCAGATGGCGTCCGCGCCCTCCTTGATCGCGACGTCGACAAGGCCCTTCGCAATCAGCGGACGGGCCGTTGCCGTGCCGAGGAGATACTCCTCATACGCGGCGCCCGCCTTGAGGCAGGGCATGATGTAATCGGCGGCGTATTCCTCCGTGAGGTCGAGGACATAGAGCTTCGAGGCGCCGGTTTTGATGGCCTTTTCCTCGAGGCCCTCGAGCTCGTCGGCCTGGCCGACGTTGCCGGACACGGCGATGACCTCACAGTTATTATAGTTCTCCTTCAGCCACGGGATGATGACCGAGGTATCCAGACCGCCGGAATAGGCGAGGACGACTTTTTTGATGTTTTCTTTCTGCATGACGGGTGCCTCCGTGAATATTTATTAAAAGAACGTGTATATTATTCATCGGATTCTTGGAAAAGTCAAGCTAATATGCAGAAAAAGATGGATAAAGATTTTTGGAGAATCGGATTTGTTTTGGTGATAACGCAAAAAAAAGCCTCCCCCTTTCGGGGAAGGCACGGGCGGATATCTGCCCCTACGATTCTTTTTTGGCTCGCCAGGCCTCGAAGATCTGCTGCGCGGGGCGGGTGTAGTCCTCCTCGCGGAAGGGATATTCGCGCAGGAGCACCATCTTCTTCGACGAGACGTGGCAGTAGCCGCCGGGGTTTTTCTCAAGATAGCGCTGGTGATACTCCTCCGCGAGACAGAACAGCCGCAGCGGCTCGAGCTCCGTGCAGAAGCCCGGGTGTCCGGGGCGCTCGATCTCGGCGGCGGCGAGGACAGTCTCGGCGTCCGCCTCGTCCGACCAGTAGACGCCGGACTGGTACTGGCTGCCCATATCCATCCCCTGCCGGTGGTACATGGCGGGGTCGATGATGTTGAAGAACACGAACAGCAGACGCCGCAGGGAGATCACGTCCGGGTCATACGTCACCTGCACGGCCTCGCGAAAGCCGGTGAGTCCGGTGCAGACCTTTTCATAGTCCGCCCACTCGGCCCTGCGGCCGTTTGCATAGCCGCTGTGCGCAGAGAGGACGCCGGGCAGCGAGCGATAGAGATGCTCCACGGCCCAGAAGCACCCGCCCGCGAGCACGATGGATTTGGTCATGGGATTCCTCCTTGATAAAAAGAGAGCCGCATTGCGGCTCTCTTTTGAATCATTTGCCCTCGGCAAATGACAGGCTGTCCAAAACCGCCTTCACCGGCGGATAGTCCGGCAGGGTCCTGAAATCGTCGTCATACTCCTTGCCCTTGATGAGCGTGACGAGCAGATAGCTGTACTGATCGACGCCGACGGCGAGGCAGACGTTATCGCCGTCGATGAAGCGGATGGCCGCATTTGCGCCGCAGGCGACGTCGGCGATGTCCTGATACCGCTCGGCGAGCGATTTTTTCAGGCCGCCGAAATCCTCTCCGCCGTAATAGCCGGCGTATTCGAGCTGGACGGTGAACTCCGGGCAGCGGACGACGGCGACGTGGGAGTCGCTCGTATAGGCCGGGAAATCCTCCTCGATGACGGCGAACTCGCAGGTCTTGGCGTCATACCGGAAGCCGGCCTCGACCTTGGCGGCGTCCTTGAAGCCGGAGATGAAGGTGTAGCTGCCGGGCTGGAGATCCATGGCGGGAGCTTCCTTCTTCTTGCCGCCGGACTTGGCGGGGGCGGCCTTCTTCGCGGGAGCGGCGGCCTTCTCGCCGGCGGGCTTCTTCATGGCGAAAAACACAGCGGCGCCCACGGCGGCGGCGCCGAGGGGCACGAGAATGAGCGCTTTTTTCATGGAATCAACCTCCAATGCATTGATGCACCTATTATACAACACCTTCACGCATTGGACAACACCTTTTTCCAGAGCAAAGCCGTTCCCAGACTGTCATCCTGAGCGGAGCGCACCAGCGCGCAGTCGAAGGATCTTGGCTTGGCAGCAAATGAGAACCTCCTGCACCTTTCCAACTGCTCTGCCAGGATTCTTCGACTCCGCTTCGCTCCGCTCAGAATGACAAACGATTTGGGTGCTGGCATCTGATTCTCCATTCGCTTGACAGAAATTGCTCCTGCGCCGGGATCGTTTAAAAAGATTCATAAGAACTCTATTGACGATCATGTGAACCTGTGATATAATCGCATTAACCACAAAGAAGGGAGTGAGAATGTTGCAGGAACATGTACCCGGCACGGTGATGCCGTATTCGGAGGCAGGCGGCATGTTTGCCATGTTCCGCCCGCTGATTCAGGCCACGGACGGGCTGACGCTCGGTCAGGTCTGCGCGATCACGGGGCTGGAGTCCTCCACGGTGCAGAACTGGGTCAAGCGCGGCTTTGTGCCGCACCCGGTGAAGAAGAAATATCACGAGCGGCAGCTCGCGCGGATTCTGCTGATCTCCGCCCTTCGCGAGAGTATGCAGATTGACCGCATCGGCGAACTGATGGCGCTCGTGAACGGCAGCGCGGACGACACCGGAGACGACATTGTCTCCGAGGAGCAGCTCTATGATTATCTCTGCGAGGCAATCGGGCAGACGGACGCGCCGACGCTCGCGAGCATCCCGCAGACCGTGCAGGCCGTGACGGCGGATTACGCCGGCCCGACGCCGGACGCCGCGCAGCGGCTGCGCCTCGCGCTCTGCGCGATGGTGAGCGCCTGGACCGCGGCGCAGTACAAGCAGGCAGCCGAACGATGGATGAAACAAATGAAGGAGGAACAGCCATGAAAACCAGCAGCTTTCAGGAAATTCTGGATCAGAAAAAGAACAGCGGCCCGAAGCGCAGCCACAAAAAGGGCGTCATCCTCACGGCGGTGCTGCTCATCGCGGTGATCACGCTGCTCAACTGCTTCACGATTGTGGAGGCCGGTCACACCGGCGTGGTCGTGACGATGGGCAAGGTGAAGGAGGGCGTGCTGCAGGAGGGCATCCACGCGAAGGCTCCCTTCGTGCAGCAGGTGGTGAAGATCGACAACCGCATCCAGAAGCTCGAGGTGCAGACCGAGGCCTTCTCCAAGGACCTGCAGAGCGTGCAGACGGTGCTCGCGATCAACTACCGCGTCGACCCCGCCAAGAGCTACAGCATCTACAAGAACATCGGTGCGAACTACGAGAGCGTGCTCGTGGTGCCGGCGGTCAACGAGGTGCTCAAGGCCATCACCGCGACCTACACTGCCGAGCAGAGCGTCACAAACCGCGTACTCATCAGCGAGGGGCTCGTGACCGGTCTGAACGAGAAGCTCAACAACATCGGGCTCTACATCACGGACGTGAACATCATCGACTTCGATTTCTCGGATGCGTTCATCACCGCCATTGAGGAAAAGCAGGTCGCTCAGCAGAAGCTGCTCAAGGCCGAGACCGAGAAGCAGACGGCCATCACCAACGCGCAGGCCGAGGCGGAGGCCACGAAGATCCGCGCCGAGGGCGAGGCCGCCGCGAACAAGACGATCACCGAGTCGCTCACGCAGGAGATCATCGAGAACAAGAAGATCGAAAAGTGGAACGGCGAGCTCCCCCGCGTCACCGGCGGCGGGAACATGATGATCGATCTGGGGAACATCGGAGACTAAACCAAACCGGGATGGGCTTGCCCCTCCCCTTTTGCTGCGTGGGTTTGTTTTGTTTTTCCTTTGTAAAAAGCGTGTCATCCTGAGCGGAGCGAAGCGAAGCCGAAGGATCTTGGCAGAGTGGCAGGATAGACGCCAACGGTTCTCTTCTGCTCCGGTGCCAAGATCCTTCGACTGCGCGCTGACGCGCTCCGCTCAGGATGACAGGGGGCGCCAGATGCCGACTTGTTTTTCCTCTCTATTATTGGTATAATATCATATCCATTTTTATATTGGTGATAAGATATGAATACTGTGCAATCCATCTGGGAGGGCTTGGACTGGTCTTACCTGACGAACATCCTCCTTTCGATCATACCGGCGCTGATCTGCATCACGCTGCATGAATTGAGCCACGGCTTTGTGGCCTACAAGCTCGGCGACACGACCGCGAAGGACGCGGGGCGGCTGACGCTGAACCCGATCAAGCATCTCGATATCATAGGCATCCTGATGATGGTCGTGTTCCACTTTGGCTGGGCAAAGCCCGTGCCGGTGAACATGTACCGCTTCAAGGATCCGAAGCGCGGCATGGCGATCACCGCCGTGGCGGGGCCGCTGATGAACGTCGTGATCACGATTGTGTTTCTCTTTCTCTACGGCGCGCTGTTTCGAGCGCTGGGGCGGGAGAATCTCGCGCTGGAGATGATCTATCTCACGGCGTACCTGAGCATTTCCTTTGCGATTTTCAACATCATCCCCATCAGCCCGCTCGACGGCTCGAAGGTGCTCTTTTCCCTGCTGCCGTCGGAGCGGTATGATCAGCTGATGCGCTATGAGCGCTACGGAATGATTCTGCTGCTCGTGCTCGTCTCGTCCGGCATTTTCGGGCGGCCTCTGAGCACGGCGACGGACTGGGCGTTTGACAAACTCTTTATCTTTGCGGAGTGGGGCTATGAACTCATCGGAGCAATCCATTAACCGGCTGGGCGACCCGACCTTCTTTCTGGAGGGCGTCGTCCACGAAAAAAGCGACATGGTGGATTTTGAAGGGCCGCTGAGCCTGATCCTCCTGCTGCTGAGCAAAAACAAGATCGAGATCCGGGATATCCCGATTGCGGAGATCACGGATCAGTATCTGGAATACTTAAACGCGATGGAGAAGCTCGATCTCGACATTGCGAGCGAGTTCGTGCAGATGGCGTCGTATCTCCTTTATATCAAAACGAGGATGCTGCTCACGGAGGAGAAGGAGATCTCCGAGCTGGAGCAGCTGATCGCCTCGCTCGAGCAGCTCAAGGCAAAGGACACCTACACCGCGCTCAAGTCCGTGACGCCGATTCTCGAGGCCGCGAGCAAGCTGGGCCTGCAGTATCACTCGCGCCCGCCCGAGCCGCTGCCGAAGAAGGCGGGCGAATATCGCTACCACATCGAGCCGGAGGATCTCCTGAAGGGGCTGCTCTCCGTGTTCACGCGCGGCGGGGCGTCGGCTGCCGAGCCGCTCGTGTTCAACGCGCCGAAGCGCATTACCTACTCCGTGCGCCAGAAGAGCCGCGACCTCATTGATCTGCTCCGATCCGAGGGCGCTATGACGCTGAAAGCCCTCTATCTGCGCTGCGAGAGCCGCAGCGAGATCGTGGCGACGTTTCTGTCCGTCCTTGAGCTCTGCAGCCTCGGCAGCCTGCGCCTGACGGAGGAGGAGGGCGGCTACGTCGCGTCCTTCGCAGGCAGCGACGAAAAGATGGACGAAATACTGGATACCATTGCGGAATCCGTGGGAGAAGAATAAGACTATGGAACGAGAAGAACTGCTGTCCGCCGTGGAGGCGATCATCTTTGCGGCCGGAGAGCCCATTGAGGCGAGCCGCATCGGTCTTGTGCTCGGCGAGGAGACGGAGACCATCATCTCCTGCGCGCGCGAGCTCGCGGACGCCTATGAGGAATCGAAGAGCGGCATCCGCCTCGTGCGGATGAACGAGCGTCTGCAGCTGTGCTCAGCGCCGGAATTTGCTGTCTATGTGCAGCGCGCGCTCGAGCAGAGAAAGCCGCCGCGGCTCAGCCAGTCGGCGCTGGAGGTGCTCGCCGTGACGGCGTATTTCCAGCCCGTCACCCGCGCCTACATCGACCAGGTGCGCGGCGTGGACAGCTCCTACACCGTGACGACACTCCTGGACCGCGGACTCATCGAGGCCGCCGGACGGCTCGAGGCGCCGGGCAGGCCGACGCTGTATCAGACGAGCGATCTGTTTCTGCGCACGATGGGCATGACCTCGCTTGAGGAGCTGCCCGTGCTGCCGGACATGACCTCCGGCGAGGGCGCGGAGAAGCTGCAGGCCGCCATTGAGCAGCTGCAGAGCCGCGGCGAGCAGATCGAGCTCAGGGAGGAAGCTGCCGAAGCAGCCGAAGCGCCCGAGGAGACCACCAAGGAGTGAGGAACCGTTGACCACCGCGCTCTGGATTTTGCTGACCATTGCCGTCTTTCTGATCGCGTTCAACCTGCTGTGCGTGGGCGTGGACGCGGAATATGACGGTGAGGGGCTGTTTCTGCGCGTGAAGGCGGGGCCGATCAAAATCACGATTCTGCCGAAGCGGGAAAAGCCCGAAAAGCCCAAAAAGAAGAAGAAGAAAAAGGAACAGCCGCCGAAGGAAGACGAGGACGAGGGCGAAGAAAAGCCCAAGAAGAAATCCCTGCTCACGCTCCCGACGCTCTTGAAGCTCGTGCGCCCCGCGCTCGAGGCCGTGGGCGCGTTTCGGCGGAAGCTCTCGGTCGATCTGCTGCGGCTGCACGCGAGGGTCGGCACGAGCGATCCCTACAGCACGGCCATGACCTTCGCGTATCTGCAGTCGGCGGTCTACGGTCTGCAGCCGCTCGCGGAGCGGGCGCTCAATGTGAAGGAGCGCGACGTCTGGCTCACGCCGGACTTTACAAACGACAGCATCAACGCCGAGGGGCGGCTGATTCTCACGATCCGCATCGGGCAGATCGTGGGCATCGCGCTCGTGCTCGGCTGGAAAGCACTGCTGGTGATCATACACCAGCGAAAGAAGTGAATCGAAAGGAAGGATTTGCGAAATGGATAATCACGACATCACCTCCATCATGAATGCGACCATGGCGAAGATCAAGGAGCTCGTGGACACGAACACCGTGGTGGGCAAGCCCATCGTCACGCCGGACGACATCACGCTCATTCCCCTCTCGAAGGTCAGCTTCGGCTTCGCCAGCGGCGGCACGGAATATCCCACGAAAAACCAGCAGGGGCTCGGCGCGGGCTCCGGCGCGGGCGTGAAGGTTGAGCCGATGGGCTTTCTGATCATCAAGGACGGCAACGTGCGCATGATGAACATCGCCCCGACGAACAATACCGTCGACCGCATCATCGACATGGCCCCGACCGTGATGGACAGAGTCGATGCGTTTATTGATAAGAGAAGGAAATAAAACCCGATGGAATTAGGAATGAGGAATCAGGAATCAGGAATGCCAAAAACGGATCATTCCTAATTTCTCATTCCTAATTCCTCATTTTTTACATAGGGCAAAGCCAAACGCGGCATACTGCATACCGGAAAGGTGATGCAGTATGAAAAAATATTTGCTCTGTCTGCTTCTCTGTGCTCTGCTCTGCGCGCCGGTTTGCGCTGCGGACGCGCCGGATCATTCCGCGCGCGCGTGCATCCTCGTCTGCATGGACGGCGGGCGCGTGCTGTATGAGAAAAACGCGGATGAGTTTCTGCCGATTGCGAGCACGACGAAGATCATGACGGCGATGCTCGTGCTGGAATCCTGCGCGCTCGATGAGGAGGTTGTCATCCCGCCGGCGTGCGCCGGTGTGGAGGGCTCGAGCATGGCGCTCACGCCGGGCGAGACCGTCTCGGTGGAGGATCTGCTCTACGGGCTGATGCTGCAGTCCGGCAACGACGCGGCCGTCGCGCTCGCGGTGCACGCGGCGGGCTCGGTGGAAGCGTTTGCCGAGCGGATGAACGAAAAGTGCAAAGACCTTGGTCTGACGCAGACGCACTTTCTCAACCCGCATGGACTCGACGCCGAGGGGCAGGGCTCCACGGCGCGGGAGCTGGCGCAGATTGCGCAGGCCGCGATGGAAAATCCCGTCTTCCGGAGGATCGTCGCCACGGAGCGGAAAACCATCGGCAGCAAAACGTATGTTAACCACAATCGCCTGCTGCGCGACTATCCCGACGCGGTGGGCGTGAAGACCGGCTACACGATGGCGGCGGGGCGCATCCTCGTGTCCTGCGCGGAGCGCTCTGGGATGCGGCTGCTGTGCGTGACGATTGCGGATCCGGACGACTGGGCCGATCACACGGCGCTGCTCGACTGGGGCTTTGCGGAATACCGCATGTTCGAGGGCGAGGGCATCTCCTATGTGCTGCCGGTGCTCTCGGGCGAGGCGCGCGCCTGCGCAGCCGTGCCGAAAGCAACGCCGCGGCTGCTCCTGCGGCAGGGCGAGACGCCGAAGGTGCGCGCGGCGCTGCCGCGCTTCGTCTTTGCCCCGCTGAAGGCCGGACAGCCGCTCGGCACGCTCACACTCACCGCGCCGGACGGCGCGGAGGCCTCCGTGCCGCTCGTCTGCGCCGGGGCGGTGCCTTTGGACGCGGCGATGCCCCTCTCCTTCCCGGAACGGCTCGCGCGGTTCTGGCGGCTCGCGGGGCGGGCGCTCTTTTCGTTTAACTTTCAGATTTGAGGTGATTTGGATGCTGCAGCGGCTGCAAAAATGCATTGCGCAGTCGGGGCTCTGCTCCCGGCGGGCGGCGGAGGCCATGATTGAGGCGGGGCGCGTGACCGTCAACGGAGAGATCGCCGCGCTCGGCGCCTCCGCCGATCCGGAGACGGACGAGATCCGCGTGGACGGCGCGCCCCTGCCGCGCGCGGAGGAGCACGTCTATCTCATGCTGCACAAGCCGCGCGGCTATGTGACGACGCTCTCGGACGAGCAGGGCCGCCGCACCGTGGCGGAGCTCACAGCCGATGCGCCCGCGCGGGTCTATCCCGTCGGGCGGCTGGATCTCGACAGCGAGGGGCTCTTGCTCCTCACCAACGACGGCGAGGCCGCCCACGCGCTCATGCACCCCTCGCACACAGTCGACAAGGTCTATCATGTGACCGTCTCCGGCGCGCCGCTCGAACAGGCGGCGGAGGTCATCCGCGGCGTCACGGATCTCGACGGCGAGCGCGTCCGCCCCGCCGGGGTGGAGATCCTCGGCACGGAGAAGCTCGCCGTGACGATCCACGAGGGCAAAAACCGGCAGGTCCGGCGCCTCTGCGCAAAAGCGGGGCTGACGGTACACCGGCTCGTGAGAGTCAGCGAGGGAAAGCTCAGGCTGGGCAATCTGAAGCGCGGAACCTGGCGGTATTTGACGGACGAGGAGATTCGGTACATCAAAAGCGTATAGCTTTACGAGTGTGGAGTTTGGAGTTTGGAGTGTGGAGTTTAAAAAAGGCGAGTGCGGCGAATCAAATTTCGTCGGCGCAAGCCGACACCACGAACTCCACACTCCACACTCCTAACTTTTTCTTGTTCTTCTCTCTAATTTTAGATATAATAAAATATTATGTGACAGAAAGCGGGGATGGCGGATGCGCAGGCTTGCCTGGTTCGGGTTTGGCTTTGCGCTGGCCGTGTTTGCGGCGCATTACCTGCTTCCCCTCCCCGCGCTCTGCTGGTGCGCCGGAGGCGCTGCCCTGCTCTCGCTCGGCGGGTTTATGCTGCACGGTCTCAACCGTCGGCGGTGGCTGCTCTGCCTGCTCGCCGCGGCGGTCGGCTTCGGGTGGTATGCCTTTCGCGCGCACCGCGTACTCGATCCGCTCGCGGCGCTCGACGGCAAGACGGAGCAGGTGTATGCCGCCCGTGTTCTGGATTACCCCGTGCGCCTGGATTACAGCACGAGCGTGATGCTGCATCTCTATGAGCCGGGGCTTGACCGGCTCGACGTGCGCGTCTATGCAAACGACGACAGCTGCCAGTCGCTGCGCCCCGGAGACCGGATCCGCGTGAAGCTGAAGCTGCGCAGCGGCGCCATGCGCTATGGCGAGGAGACCGACGCCTTTCTCTCCATGGGCATCGCCGCAGTCGGCACAGTGACAGAACCGCCGGTGAAAACCGGCGAATGGAATTTCAAAGTTCTCTGCCTGCCGAAGGTGCTCTCGCACCGCGTGCAGGCCATGGCGGAGGCGCTCTTTCCAGAGGACGTCTTCCCCTTTGCCGAGGCGCTGATGCTCGGCGAAAAGCGCGCGCTGTATGACGCTGGGCTCGACGTGCCCCTGCGCAATGCGGGCATCATGCACGCGGTGGCCGTCTCGGGCATGCACCTTGCGTTTCTGATCGGCGCGGTGCAGCTGCTGTTCGGGCATCGGCGATGGCTGTCGCTTCTGAGCCTGCCGCTGCTGGGGCTCTTCGCGCTCATGGCGGGCGCGACGCCCTCGGTGCTCCGCGCGGCGTTTATGGCGGCGCTCGTGCTGCTCGCACCGGTGCTGGGCCGGGAGCTCGACCCGGCCACAAGCCTGATGGCAGCGCTGCTTGCAATATTATTATGTCAACCATTATCCGCCGGCAGCGCGAGTCTCCAGCTCTCGTTTGCGGCGATGGCGGGCATTCTCTGGCTGACCGGGCCGATTTATCGCTGGATGACGGAGCGTCTGTTCGGCGAGCGCGAGCCAAGCGGGGCCGCGCACTCCGCCATCACGACGCTGGCCGCCTCGCTCGGCTCCATGGTGCCGACGCTGCCGCTCGGCGCGCTGCACTTCGGCACGCTGACGCTCGCCGCGCCCCTGACGAATCTGCTGGTGTTCTGGGTTCTGCCGATTGCCTTTGTGGGCGCGTTTGCGGCGGTGCTGCTGGGCTTTGTCTCGCTCCCGCTCGGGGCGCTTGCGGCAAGGCTGGTTGCCTGGCCGCTGCGCTATGTGCTCTGGATTGCGCGCGGCACGGCTTCCCTGCCCGGGCTGCGCTATGACGCGGCGGCGCCGCTCACGATTTTCTGGCTCGCGGTCTGCTATCTCACGGGGCTTGCGCTCTTTTGGCGCCACAAAAAGGGAAAGCCGGTGCGGCTGCTCGCGCCGATTGCGCTCTGCCTTTCGCTGCTGCTTCTGACGAGCGCGGCCGCGAGAATACACGGCGAGCGGACGCCGCGCGTGACCGTGCTGGACGTCGGTCATGGGCAGAGCGTCCTTTTCCGCTCTGGAAAGGCCTCCCTGCTCGTGGACTGCGGCGGGCTGAACAGTCCGGTGAACGCCGGAGACACGGCCGACCGCGCGCTCCTGCGCGAGCGGCGTGAGACGCTGGACGTGCTGGTGCTGACGCATCCGCATCAGGATCATGTGAACGGCGCCGAGCGTCTGCTGCAGACCGTGCGCGTGCGCACGCTGATCCTCCCCGCCGCGGCGGACGCGGATGCCGAGCCGCTCCGCTCGATTCTCGAGACGGCGGAAGATCGCGGCACGGAGATCGTCCGCCTCGAGGACGACGCGGCGCTGACGCTCGGAGACCTGCAGCTGCAGTTTTTCGTCGCGCTCGGGCGCGAGGAGGAGGACGGCTGCCTGATGCTGCGCGTATCGCGCGGCGACTATGACACGCTCATCACCGGCGACGTGCCGATTGAGACGGAAGCCGCCCTCACGGAGGCGTATGATCTCTCGGACACGGAGCTTTTCATCGCGGGCCACCACGGCTCGAAATACGCCTCCGGCGACGCGCTGCTCGATGCGCTCGGCGCCGAAACGGCGGTGATCTCCTGCGGCTGGAACACCTACGGCCACCCGACGCAGGAGACGCTCGACCGGCTGGCCGCGCACGGGCTCGAGATCCGGCGCACGGATCTCGACGGCAGCGTGACGTTACGAATGGAGTGAATCCCATGGCAGGATCAAGCAAAAAGAAAAACGCGGCCGAACAGGGCGCGAGCTATAAAGCGGAGGTCGCCGCGCTCAAGGCCGAGGGGCCGCAGCGGCTCTATGTGCTCTGGGGGCAGGAGGACTATCTGCGCGAGCAGTTTCTCACGCAGGTGAAAAATGTGTGCCTGCCGGACGGCGGGGATGACTTCAGCCTGCACCGGTTCGACGGCGGAAATCTCGATTTGCAGAAGCTCGCCGACGCGGTGGACGCGATGCCGTTTCTCTCCGAGCGCTCCTTCATCGAGGTGCGCGGGTATGACACGAACAAGGCGAACGAGGCGGAGGCCTCTCGGCTGACGGCGCTGATCTCGGATCTGCCGGACTACTGCACGCTCGCCTTTGTGATGGCGCCGGACTTTGCGCTCGACGGGCGGCTGAAGCTCTCAAAGGCGCTGAAAAAGCACGGCAAGGTGCTGCAGTTTATGCCGCAGTCGAGCGACGCGCTCGTGATCTGGGTCTCCCGCAGGTTCGGCGCGCTCTCGAAGCGCATTGCGAGAGACGACGCGGAGTATCTCATCGAGATCACGGGCGGACTGATGAACCGGATGATCCCGGAGATTGAGAAAATTGCCTCCTTCGCACAGGAGGAAATCGTCACGCGCGCGGACATTGACGCCGTGACGGAGAAGACGCCGGACGCGGTGGTCTTCGAGATGACGGAGCAGCTCGCGCAGGGCGACCGCAACGGCGCGATGGCGACGCTCGCGGAGCTGCTCGCCATGAAGGACGCCGAGCCCATTGCGATTCTCGCGGCGGTCGGCGGGCAGATGCGCCGGCTCTACGCCGCGAAGGTCTGCGAGCAAAACCGCGTGGGCACACAGGACGCCATGGCGCTGTGCGACGTGCGCTATGACTTTCTCGTGCAGAAGCTGCAGCGCTCGGCGCGGCGGTTTTCCATGGCCGCGCTCGAGCGCTCCGTGGCGCTCTGCGCCGAGACGGACTATGACATGAAGCACTCCGGCGCGGACAATCTGGTTCTGCTGGAGGACTGCATTCTGAAGATCATGATGGAGGCCGCCCGATGATCCGCATTCAGGAGGCCATCGTGGTCGAGGGGCGCTATGACGCCAACACCCTGCGCCAGATCGTGGACGCGCCGATCTTCGAGACGGGCGGCTTCGGCATCTTCAACGACAAGGAGCTTCTGCACCTGCTGCGGACAGCGGCAGAAAAGCGCGGCCTCATCGTGCTCACGGACAGCGACGGCGCAGGCTTTGTGATCCGGCGGTATCTCTCCGGCGCAATCGACCCGAAGCAGGTCAAGCACGCCTACATTCCGGACGTGATGGGCAAGGAGCGGCGCAAGGAGCACGCCTCGAGGGAGGGCAAGCTCGGCGTGGAGGGCATGAAGCCCGAGGTGCTCCTCGAAGCACTCCGCCGCGCCGGGGCGACGGTGCTCGGCGAGACGGAGAAGGCCGCGCCGGGCGAAATTACGAAGACGGACTTTTACCGTCTCGGTCTCTCCGGCGGCGCGGACAGCGCCAAACGCCGCGCCGGGCTTCTCAAGGCCCTCGGCCTGCCGGAGCGCATGAGCGCAAACGCCCTGCTGCGGGCGGTCAATCTGATGCTGACGAAATCAGAGCTGGAGGCGCTGCTCGGGTCTGACGGCTTGTGATTGCTTTTTCGTGGAACAGGTTGTAAAGTATAAGTCAATATGCTCCATTGTAAAGGAGTCTGTCATCCTGAGCGAAGCGAAGCGGAGTCGAAGCGGAGTCGAAGCGGAGTCGAAGGATCTTGGCAGAGCAGCCGGTTAGAGAAGGGTTGTTCTCTTTTTCTGCGGTGCCAAGATCCTTCGACTGCGCGCTGACGCGCTCCGCTCAGGATGACAGGGACTCAACGCAATTGCGTTTTTGAAAAGAGGAACGAATTTGCCAAAACAGCAAAGCAAACAGAATTATCTGCACGGCGCCGTGATTCTCGCGGCGGGCGTGGCCGTGACGAAGGTGCTCGGCGCGATCTATAAGATCCCGCTGGGGAACATCCTCGGCGACGAGGGCTACGCCCACTTCATGGTGGCCTACAGCATTTACAACGTGTTTCTCACGCTCTCGACCGCGGGGCTGCCCGTGGCGCTCTCGCGCATGATCTCCGAGGCGGACACATTAGGTCGCCCCATGCAGATGCGGCGCACGTTCCATGTGTCGCTGCTGGTCTTCGCGGCAATCGGGCTCGTGAGCAGCCTCATCATGTACCTCTTCCCGACGGAGCTTGCCGCCATGATGGACGAGGTGGAGGCGGCGCAGAGCATCTGGGCAATCAGCCCGGCGATGTTCCTCGTGTGCCTCACGGCGGCCTACCGAGGCTTCGCGCAGGGGCAGA
The DNA here is from genome assembly GCA_045112425.1 of Oscillospiraceae bacterium. GTDB lineage: Bacteria > Bacillota > Clostridia > Oscillospirales > Oscillospiraceae > CAG-103. The sequence continues at coordinate 7,453 of JBGUHV010000239.1, read as the reverse complement.
GCAACATGACGCCGACCACCGTGTCGCAGGTGCTGGAGGTGCTGGGCAAGACCGTGGTCGGCCTCGTGCTGGCATGGTATCTCACGCGCATCGGCAAGAGCCTGCCCGTGGCCTCCGGCGGCGCGATCTTCGGCGTGACGGCGGGCAGCTTCCTCGCGCTGGTTTATATGATGCTCTACAAGCGGCGGCACTATCCGGCGAAGGTCGTCTCCGACCCGGACGTGCCGGAAAAGCCCGGCAAAATCGCCCTGACGCTGCTGCGCATCGGCATCCCCATCACGCTCGGCTCGAGCGTGATCAGCCTGATCAACCTCGTGGACGCAAAGCTCGTGCTCAACCGCCTGCAGGCGGCGGCGGGCGTGTCGTTCTTCGAGGCGAAGAATCTCTACGGCATCTACGGCAAGGCGCAGACGCTCTCGAACCTGCCGGGCGCGTTCATCGTGCCGCTCACGATCAGCATCATCCCGGCGATCACGGCGCTCGTCGTGCAGGGCAGCCACAAGGAGGCGAGCAAGCTCTCCGCAGCGAGCCTGCGCGTGGCGGCGCTGGTCTATATGCCGATGGCTGTGGGGCTCGCGGTGCTCGCAGGGCCGATCATGCATGTGATCTACCCCACCGGCAACGCCGCGGGGCCGCTGCTGCTGGCACTGCTCGGCGCAGGCACGGTGTTCGTTTGCCTCGCGTCGATGTCCACGGCGGTGCTGCAGGCCAGCCGCCTCGAGCTCTGGCCGGTGCTGAGCATGCTCGCCGGCGGCTCGGTGAAGATCGCCGTGAACTGGGTGCTCGTCGGCAATCCGGCGGTGGGCATCTACGGCGCGCCGATCGGCACGCTCGCCTGCTACGCCGTGATGTGCGCCATGAACGCGCTGTTTCTGCGCTTCCGCCCCGTCGAGCCCGTGCGCGTGCTGCCGACGCTCTGGCGCGCGGCGCTCTCCGCTGCCCTCATGGGCGCGGCCGCCTGGGGCGTTTACCGCCTGCTCTCCGCTGTGCTCGGCGGCTCCTGGAAGGCGACGGCGCTCTCTGTCGCCGCGGCGATCATCGCGGCGGTGGCGGTCTATCTCGTCGCGGCGGTCAAGACCCGCGCTGTGACCGGAGACGATCTGCGGCTCATTCCGCACGGCGACAAGCTCGCGGCCTGGCTGCACATTCAGTAAAATAACGGCACGTCTGGATCGGTTTTTCGCTTCCGGCCCTCGGCTGAATGCATCACGAGGGCGGAGCGCGGCATTCGGGGTTGTGTCAAAACGCCGAAAAGGTTTGATTTTTCAAAGGTTTTTCAAAAAAAGGGTTGCTTTGGGATGAAAAATATGTTAAGTTTTGAAGGTCGTGATTCCTACACGCTGGCAGATTTTGTGCGGCTCATTTCCTTCCTCCGCTCGGAGGACGGATGCCCGTGGGATCGGGTTCAGACGCATGAGAGCATCCGTCGCAATTTCCTTGAGGAGGTCTATGAGGCCTGCGAGGCGATGGACGAGGGAGATCTCCCGCACATGCGCGAGGAGCTGGGCGACGTGCTGATGCAGGTGCTGTTTCACACCGACATCGAGCGCGAGGCCGGGCACTTCGACATTGACGACGTGGCCGACGCCGCCTGCAAAAAGCTCATCGACCGGCACCCGCACGTCTTCGGCACGCCGGAGCAGCGCAAGCAGCCTCAGGACTGGGAGGCGGAAAAGCGCCGCGAGCGCGGTCAGAAGACGACCGCCGAGGCCATGGACGGCGTGAGCCGCGCCCTGCCCGCCCTCTGGCGAAGCGACAAGGTGCAGCGCAAGGCCGCCGCCGTGGGCTACGAATGGCCGAGCACGGAGATGGCTTTTGCCAAGCTGCCCGAGGAGCTGGAGGAGGTTCGCGAGGCAATCGCGCTGGGCGACCCCGACAAGATGGAGGACGAGCTGGGCGACCTGCTCTTTGCCACTGTGAAGCTCGCCCGGTTTCTGAACGTCGATCCGGAAAAGGCGCTCCACCGCTCGTGCGACAAGTTCATCCGCCGCTTCGGCGGCGTGGAGCAGGCCGCGCTTCGCGAGGGCAGGCCCATCGGAGACATGACGCTCGAGGAGATCCTGACGCTTTACAAATCCGTGAAGGCGCAGGAATGACAGAGACAGAATTTCGCCGACAGCGCGAATTCTATATATGGCGCAAAGCGCCAATCAATTAGGAGGATAACACCATGAATAAAGCTGAACTCATCGCCACCGTCTCTGAGGTCGCCGGTCTTTCCAAGAAGGACAGCGAGAAGGCCGTCAACGCCACGTTCGATGCCATCACCGCCGCTCTCGAGGCCGGTGAGAAGGTCTCCCTCGTTGGCTTCGGCGCTTTCGACGTCAAGGAGCGCGCTGCCCGCATGGGCCGCAACCCCCGCACCAAGGAAGAGGTTGAGATTCCTGCTTCCCGCGTTCCCCAGTTCAAGGCCGGCAAGGCTCTGAAGGACGCCGTCGCGAAGTAAGCAATTCTGCATACAGACAAAAACCGCCATCGGTTCCCGAACGGGAATGCCGATGGCGGTTTTTGATTATCCGTCACGCGACGCGTTTGCCTTCGATCGCGAGCCGCAGGCCCTTGGTGAGGCCGACATAGCCCGTGAAGGCGCCGTCCGGCTTCAGGTCGATGACCGCCCTGAGCGCGCCGTTGCCGAACTGGCTCTTCAGCCCGCCCTCGCAGTGGATCGCGCCGTCCGGCAGCCGCTCGGCGCGTGTCTCGGCCGTGAACGGATAGATCAGCCACTTGAGCATCTTCATCCGGCCGACGCCGGAGACCGCCGCCGCTTCGCCTGCCGCGTCCCAGTCAAACTCGGCGTCCAGCACGAGCTCGTGCTGACCCATGAAGCGGATGACGCCGCGCCCTTCCATATGCTCCGTCATGTCGTTCCATCCTCCTTCACAAAGCCTGTCTTGCTGCCCATCGGGTAGCCGAGCGTCCAGCGCTTCGCCCCGCAGCCGGGGCAGACGGCGCCGCCGCGCCGCAGGTTCTCCAGATACGTCTCCGCGCTCTGGAGATACATGTTCGTCTTGCTCACCGTCCGGCACTCCGGGCAGAAGACGAGATAGTTTGCAAAGCTGTCGTAGATCCCCTTTTTCCGTTTTTCCGTCTCCTCCCGGGACAGCGGACGGGGATTGATTTTTTTGTTCACCAGCATGCTGTCGCCTCCCGTCAAAGGACGTGCTCGCGAGGTATGCTGTCATAGTGCTTATCCAGCAGCGGCACCACGACGAAGCGGACGAGCTTCATGTCCAGATTGAAATAGTAGACCGAGAAGAGCAGCGCAATCGCCGCGCCCGACAGTCCCAGCGCTTTGAAAATCAGCTTCATGCGTCCTTCCTCCTTACCAGCCGAGCTCGTCGTCGAAGTCCACGAGCGTCGGGTCGATCGGCTCCTCGTGGAGCACGTTCTGCATGTATTGATTGACCGCCTTGCGCCCCTCGCTGCTCGGCACGATGCGGCAGTCCATGAGCGAGTGCGGCAGCCAGAGGATGTGGAAGCGGTCGCTGTGGCGGCGCATCTCCTCCTCCAGAAGTCCCTGCGCGCCGGCCATGCCCTTGCAGCCGATGTCGTCATACATGACGATCATGTCGCAGTTGAATTTCTCCGCCGTCTCCCACATCTGCATCAGGTGGCGGTTGCCGCCGACGGTGTGGGTGCGCATCGGCGTGCGGGCGTACCAGTCGGCGAGGTCGTTCATCATGAGCGCCTCGTCGGAGGTGTCGACCAGATTGTGCCCGGTGAGGGAGTCCATGTTGATGACCGTCAGCACGCCCCAGCAGTTATACAGCCAGAGGATGACGTTGGCGTTGTACGTCGAGCCGCACGACCACGCGAGCGCGCGGTGGCGCACATGAGAAAAGGGCTGAATGTTGCGCCGGACGCACTTGTCGAAGATCTTCAGGATCTTTTTGTTCGCCTTGAGGAAATACTCATTACCGCCCTGCTGATAGAAATAGATGCGCCACATGCCCTGCACGACGGGGTTCATGGGGCCGTTGTTCGTGTTGGCATAGACGTCCCAGCGCTCGAGCGAGCCGCGGTTGAAGGTGTTCGTGTTCTCGATATGCCGCTTGAAGGCGTCCCAGTCAAACTTGCGGCCGAGCTGCTTTTCGAGAAATTCGATCGCGTCGTAGATCTCGTGCACGCCGAGCTCGCGCGTCGTCGGGTCGTCGTACATGAGCGGCATTGTAAACGGATGCACCGCCTTCTCGCCGTCGTTGGAGATCGCGCGCCACATGGCGTTGTTGTCCATCATGTTCGCGTCACAGGGCGTATTCGTCGTGAGCCAGCAGTCGCCGAAATCGGGATATTCGTCCTCGACGGCGACGCCGGTTTCCAGCAGCGGGAGCGTGCACATCTCACCCGGGATGCCGCAGGAGATGGCCTGATCGATGTAGTAGCAGCCGAGCTGCTTTCTGAGCAGCGGCATCATGAACGCGCAGTACTGCGGGATGTTCATCGCCTCAATGCCGGGAAAGCCGTAGATGATATGCTTCGGCAGCGTATAGTCAAAGGTGATGGTCGTGTCCGTCCACTTCGTCTCGCCGAGATTGCGGTCGGCGCGGAGCATCTTCCAGAGAGCATTGACCGTATCGGCCACCATGCACTCCACGGCGGCGGTGTCCGCCCGCAGGGTCATGCCGCGGTCGCCGTCGAGCCAGCGGTCGACCATCATCGGCGTGCCGAGATAGGCCGCGAGCCAGCGGTATTTCCAGAACGCCTTCGCCATCCGGACGGGATTGCGGGCGATGAGCCCCGCCATCGTGACCCAGAGCTTTGCCCAGTGGACAAAGGCATAGGTCGTGTCGCGCACGCCGCGCCATTCGCGGCGGGCATAGAAGTTCGTTCCCTCGATGAGGCGCTGGCCGAGATAGTGGCACGGCTCGTCGCCGCGGAGGAAATGCCCGAGCGTGCCGTATTGCTCGCGGATGCTGATCTTCCGTTTCCACATGGCCTTATCCCTCCTTCTGAATGCGCTTGATCTCCAGCGATTCCACAAATGCCTGGAAGCGCGTGCGCAGCTGGCCGCTGGAGGCGTTGGTATAGTCCGTCTCGATCTGGCAGGTCGGGATCGAGCCGGGCAGCTTGTGCCCCTCGGAGAGCCACTTGCCGGCGATCGCCCGCTCATAGCCCCAGTATTCGCAGAACTTCATGTTCTCCAAAATGACGCCCTCCGCGCCGTATTCCTGCGCAATGCGGTACATGTATTCGCGTCTGCCGACCGTGGCCTCGGTGCCCATCGGGCGCGGGCACTCGTTGATCATCATGTAATGCCGCGCGATCGCATCGAGCGCGTCCTGGCCCGGCGCGATCTCGATCGGCTCGCGCCCCGGGAGCGAGCCGAAGCAGTAGCGGTCCGCCACGACCATCGCGCCGGTCATCTCCAGCAGCTTCGTGAGCGCGGGATCGTCGATCTCGGAGCCGACGAGCATCACCCGCGCGCGGTACCACGGCTTCGGATCGGGCTCGCGCGTTTTGAGCTCTGAGAGCGTCTCGCGGAGAAGCGGCAGGATCAGATACTTCGGACAGGTGAGGCTCACGAGCTGGATCACATGGAATTCGTAGCCCGTGACGACGGGGTTTTCCGCCTTGCGGAGGTCTCCGATCTCGGTGATGATGCGGCAGAGCTCATTGTGCCGCGCGACCGCCTCGCGCAGGCGTTCCTCCGAGAAATCCACGCCGAAGCGCTTAGAGAGCGGCCGCACGACCTTCTGCTCCAGCTGGCGGCGGAAGTAGCCGCCGTACCACTCCCCTTTTTTGATCGGCATGTCGATGCAGCCGAAATAGAACTTCTCGTTCGGGATCAGCTCGCAGTATTCGAAATACTGCTCCATGCGGTTCATCGTGGTGCAGCACTCCTGCCCGATGAGCGCGGAGATGAAATTGTAGCCGCCCTCGAACGCCCGCTCGAGGATGCTCCGGGAGTAGGAGCAGGAGCGGTTCGTCATGTAATACGTGGCAAGATCCGGATTCGTGCAGCCGGGCGCGCGCAGGCGGACGCCGAAGCAGCCCTCCACATCGAGCAGCGGCTCGGGAATGTAGGAGCAGTTATAGGCGAGCGCGAGCTTCCCCTCGACGCACGCCTGCCGGACAAGGGCGTTGTTCGCCTCGCGCAGCAGGTCCTCGAAGTACGCCAGATGCTTCAGATCTCTCAAGGTGTCCTCTCCTCCTTTTTGCAGTTTTTGCTCTGCTTCCAATTTAGGAAACAAAAAACTGGATTTCAAGGTTCATAAATGGTAAAATGTTCTATACGGTACAAATCTGCAGATTTGTTCATACGATTTTGCTTAAAATGACTTGTATCGGACAAAGAAGGCTTTGCGTGTCGCGCGCGGGAGGGGCGAACCATGCACGAACATCTGGACCTGAAGCGAAAGAAAACCTATGCTGCGCTGCTGCGCGCATTCGAAGCGCTGATGAAGGAGAAATCCTTCGACGAGCTCACCGTGCATGAGCTCTGTCAGCGCGCGGAGGTCGGGCGGAACACCTTCTACGCGCATTTTGAGGACAAATACGCCTTCTTCCAGTATTACATCACGCTGCGGAAGGAGCAGATCGAGGCGGTCTCCGCCGCGCCGGGGGACGATTTTCTCGCGTTTCGCCTGCGCGTGGTGAAGGAGCTGTTCGTCTATCTGCGGGACAACCGGTTCATCTGGGAGAAGAACATCTCGAGCCCGTCGGCCTGGAAGCTGCGCGACATGATGAAGGACAATGTGAAAGCGCCGCTCATCGAGGAGCTGACAAAGCTGGAGCAGCAGTCCGGTCGGCGGCTCGCCGTGTCGAAAAACCTGCTGGCGAGCTTTTATGCCAGCGGAATCATCGAGGTGTTCACCGAGAGCTTATACAATGAGCGCATCCCGGAGCAGCAGGTGCTGGATGATCTGGAGCGCATCTGCGCGCTGCTGTTCAAGGACGCGCTGTTTGAATGAGAAAGGAGAAAGATATGCGGCTGGATAAATATTTGAAGGTCTCGCGGCTCATCAAGCGCCGCACCGTGGCGAACGAGGCCTGCGACGGCGGGCGCGTGACCGTGAACGGACGGCCGGCCAAGGCGAGCTATGACGTGAAGGTCGGCGACGTGATCGAGATCGCCTTCGGCCAGCGGACGCTGAAGATCGAGGTCGCCGCCGTGGAGGAAAACGCGAAAAAGGACGAGGCCGCCGCCATGTACAAAGAGATTTGACTCTTGTGCGATTGTCAAATTTCGGTTATACTGAATAAGTTAGAATCTAATTCAGGAGGAATGAACCCATGGACTACGAAAGACTCATCAACACCCGCCTGTTTCTGCTCGACATGGACGGCACGCTCTATCTGGGCGACGACGTGTTTGACGGCGCGGTGGACTTCATCCACTCCATCTCCGAGACCGGACGCAACTACATCTACCTGACGAACAACTCCTCCCGCGCGGGCGTCGATTACATCACCCGTCTGCGCAAGCTGGGCTTCCCGTGCGAGGCCGAGAACG
>JBGUHV010000238.1:0-10890 GCA_045112425.1 Oscillospiraceae bacterium | reverse complement strand
ATGCTCATTGACGCAGCGCCGTGGATCAAGGTGATCTCGGCGATCCTCATTGCGTTTCTCATCAGCATCGCCGTGACGCCGGCTGTGAAATCCTTTGCAGCCAAGGTCGGCGCAATCGACGTGCCGGATCACAAGCGGCACATTCATGACCATCCGATTCCCCGCATGGGCGGGCTTGCCATCTTCTTCGGCTTCCTGCTGAGCGTGCTGCTCTTTGCGGACATCACGACGGAGGTGCGCGGGATTCTGCTCGGCGCGATCATCATCGTGGCCACCGGCGCGATGGACGACGTGCTCTCGCTCAAGCCGGGCACAAAGTTCCTCGTGCAGATCATCGCGGCGGTCATCGCCGTGGCGCACGGCGTGGTGATCCGCGTGGTGATGAACCCGAACGTATTCAGCCAGACCGAGAGCGTGCTGCTCGGCTGGCTCGCGATCCCGATCACGATTCTCTGGATCGTGGGCATCACGAACAGCGTGAACCTCATCGACGGTCTGGACGGCCTCGCCGTCGGCGTGAGCACGATCAGCTGCATCACGATCCTCGTGGTGGCGCTGCGCGTTGCGGAGCCGAACGTGGCGATCATCGTGGCGGCGCTCGCGGGCGCCTGCATCGGCTTCATGCCCTACAATCTCAACCCCGCCAAGATCTTCATGGGCGACACCGGGTCGCTGCTGCTGGGATATGTGCTCAGCACGGTCTCGGTGCTCGGTCTGTTCAAGTTTTACACGGTGGTCACCTTTGTGGTGCCGGTGCTGGCGCTGGCCGTGCCGCTCTCGGACACGCTGTTTGCCTTTGTGCGCCGCATCGTGCACGGGCAGAGCCCCTTCCAGGCCGACCGCGGACACTTCCACCACAAGCTGATGGATCTCGGACTGAACCAGAAGCAGGCCGTTGCAATTCTCTACGCAATCAGCGCGGCGCTGGGCCTCGCCGCCGTGACGCTCACGACCAGCGGCATGGCGCGCATTCTGCTGCTGATTCTCGCGCTCGTGATCGCCGTCGCGGTCTGGGCCTTTGTGGAGAGCACTGTGAAGCACCACCATGAACAGGAAGTACAGGAGGAAGCGAAAACGGATGGAGAATAAGATCAAGGTCATGTCCGTCTTCGGCACGCGGCCGGAGGCGATCAAGATGGCGCCGCTGGTGCTGGAGCTGCAGCAGCACGAGGAGATCGAGAGTATCGTCTGCATCACAGCGCAGCACCGCGAGATGCTCGACAGCGTAATGGAGCAGTTCGGCATCACGGCAGACTATGATCTCGACATCATGTCGAAGGGGCAGGATCTGACGGATATCACCATGCGCGTGCTCGACAAGATGCGAGGCGTGCTGCGCGAGGCCAAGCCCGACGTGGTGCTTGTCCACGGCGACACGACGACGACCTTCGCCGGCGCGCTCGCCGCGTTTTATGAAAAAATCCCCGTCGGCCATGTGGAGGCGGGATTGCGCACGTTCGACCGCTGGAGCCCCTTCCCGGAGGAGATGAACCGCTCGCTCGTGGGCCGGATTGCGACGCTGCACTTTGCGCCGACGGCCTCGAACGAGGGAAATCTGAAGCGCGAGGCGGTGGCCGGAGACCTCTATGTGACGGGCAACACCGTCATCGACGCGATGGCCTACACCGTGCGCGGAGAGCAGTTTACGTCGCCGGAGCTGAACGCGATTGACTTCAGCGGAAAACGTCTGATTCCTCTGACCTGCCACCGGCGCGAGAACTACGGCGAGCCCATGGCGCAGATTTTCACCGCCGTGGCCCAGCTGGCGCGGCAGAACCCGGATATTCTGATCGTCTACCCGGTGCATCTGAGCCCCGTGGTGCGCGACGCGGCAAACAGGTACCTCGCCGGGATTGAAAACATTCATCTGATCGAGCCGCTCGACGCGATGGACATGCACCGGCTCATGGCAAAGAGCTTCTTTGTGATGACGGACTCCGGCGGCATTCAGGAGGAAGCGCCCGCGCTCGGCAAGCCCGTGCTGGTGCTCCGGCGCGAGACCGAGCGCCCCGAGGCCGTGGAGGCCGGAACGGTGAAGCTCGCCGGCACGAAGACCGACGTGATTCTCTCCCTCGCGCAGGAGTTGCTCGACAGCCCGGACGCCTACGACGCAATGGCAAAGGCCGTGAACCCCTACGGCGACGGACACGCCTGCCCGCGCATTGCGCAGGCGATTCTGCACCATTTCGGCAGAGGCGAGGCGCCGGAAGCCTTCGTTCCCGGGTCAAAGGAATAAGAACGCGCCGAGCGCGATCAGAAGCTCCCGGTCGCCGCTCTCCCGCCAGAGGAGAAAGAGGATGAGCATCAAGATCAGATCCTCCTGCTCAAGGTTCTGCGGCGAAAGGCGACTGAAGATTTCCGATAAATTCATATTGTTCCCGCCGCGTCCGGCCTTCGGACGCGGCGGTTTTTCTGCCGTCGGCGGCATGTGTTCCGTCTCGGGCAGGTGCTCCCTGTGACCGGTGGCAGCGTTATATCGGGTCATCCGCATCCTCCCCTCCCAGCTGTGTGAACGCGGCGGAGGCGACGGAGGCGAGCCTGGCGGCGCGCATGGCGCGGCTGAGTCTCGCCTGCCGCTCCGGCGCGAGAAACGGCTTCATGGCCTGCAGGAGCTTCTGCGTGTCGGAGCTGCCGCCGCGGAGCTTTCCCAGAAGCGAGGACAGCTCCGGCGGCCTTGGCGCTTCGGGCGCCTCCTCCCCGCCGCCGAGCAGATTGGAGGCCATCTCCGTCATGCGCCGGAGCTCCTCGGGGTTCTCCAGAAGGCGGTTCAGGCTCTCCTGCAGCTCATCCATGATCCATCGCTTCCCGAATTTTTCGCGCGAGCGCCTGCCCCTCGCGGGTATTGAGCAGCTGCGAGAGCGCAGCCTTCACCGCGTCCGGATCGTTCGGATCCGCACCCTTGATCCTGCCCTGCAGCGCCGCCGCCTCGGGGGATGACGCCAGCTGCTTCACCGCATCGAGCCTGCCCTGCCGCTGCAGCTCCCGCTGCAGTCGCTCCAAGTCCTGCATGGTCGGTTCCTCCTTGACAATGGATTGGTTTTACCCTATGTTATATCTATATTCCAAGTCTTTTACGGAGGTGCATGACTGCATGAAAATCGCCGTTTTTTCCGATACGCATGGGCGGACGCGGGGGATGCTCCGCGCCATCCGAAACGAGGCGCCGGATCTGGTGTTCCATCTGGGCGACAATGAAAAGGACGCGCTGAGCGTGAACCGGCAGAACCCGGTGCAGGCGCTGCTCGTCGTCTGCGGCAACTGCGACCACACGCCGACGCAGCCGGAGGTGCGCGAGGTGACGCTCGAGGGCGTGAAGGTCTATGCCACGCACGGACACCGGCAGCGGGTGAAATACGATCTCGACCCGATTTTGAACACCGGGCACTTCGCCGACGCGGACGTGGTGCTCTTCGGTCACTCGCACAAGGCGGTCTGCGAGCAGATCGCGGGCATGTGGCTCATCAACCCCGGCACCTCCGGGCTCGGCGAAACGCCGACCTACGCGCTGCTGCAGTTTGAAAACGGTGAGGTAAAATCCGCCGAGATCAAGGCGATTCCGAAGGAATAAAAAAGAATCCGGCTTTTCACTGAAAAGTCGGATTCTTTTATCATGTTGTCTTTTCCGTTTTCCGGACGGAAAAGACTGGTCGATCGGCAGGAGGAGAGCTGCGCGGCCGATCACGCGCACATTTATAAAAATGACTGCCGGAATTAAATCAGTACCGCGGACACATAGGAGAGCACGCAGACGATGATCCCGAACAGGATGCAGTACTTCACCGTCTGAGACATGATCTTGCCGTCCGCGCCGCCGAGGCCGATGGCCTTCCACATGCTTTTGCAGGTCTGTGCCAGCACCCTGCCCATCGTACGCAGCGACGCGCCCCGGCAGCTTCAGCACCAGAAAGGCGATAAAGAGCCAGATGATCGGCAGCAGCGCCAGAACAAAGTTCAGAACCATGGGAAACCTCCGCTTTCTCTGCTTTTGGTTGACCAATTTAAGGTGATTCTAGCACATCCCGCGCGCTTTGTCAAGATTGGTTGACCAAGTTTCTCTGGCTCTGGACAAGCGAGGAAACAAATGGTATACTGAAGCTGCTATGAATATGAACGAAAAATCTTCCGAAAAGGTAATTGAATATGTGGAGACGCGCATCCTCGCCGGAAAGCTGAAGGTGGACGACCGCCTCCCTGCCGAGCGCGAGCTGGCGCAGCTTCTGAACGTGAGCCGCACCGCCGTGCGCGAGGGCATCCGCCTGCTGGAGGTCATGGGCGTGGTGGAGAGCCGTCAGGGCAGCGGAAACTACATCGCCGGCCATTTCGACCAGACGCTTGAGCAGGTGCTGACGATCATGTATGCGCTGGACGATCTGCGCTATGAGGAGATCCGTGAATTTCGCTATGCCGTGGAGCGGCAGGCGCTCGTGCTGGCCGTCCGCAACACGGATCAAAAGGGCAAGCAGGCGCTGCAGGAGCACTTAAACGGCATGCTGCACGCCGAAACCGAGGAGGAGCAGGCGGAGTGCGACCGGATGCTGCACCTCACGCTGGTGGAGATGTCCGCCAACCGGCTCGTGATCGCAAACTACGCCGCCCTCACCCGCACGATCAACCGCTTCATCCGCGACGTGCGCAAGCAGATCCGCGACCAGAGCGCGGCGGACTTTGAGGCGTTCCAGGCCTGCCACCGCCAGCTCGTGGAGGCGGTTCTGACGGGCAATCTCGATCTGGGCAAGGAGGCGCTCGACCGGCACTTCACCTACATCGCGCAGGATATCGACACCTGACGCATCCAAAAAAACAGGCTCTCCGGCAAAATTTTTGCCGGAGATAATTTTATTCTTGACAAAGTGAAACGCAGGGTCTATACTCGAAGCAGAACAAGTGGTCAACCATTTTTACACGGGCGGCCCAATATTTTTTACGACATTAATTGGTCAACCAATTAGAAAGGAGCATTTCCCATGGCGAACAGACATATGATCATTTCCATCGGCCGCGAGTGCGGCAGCGGCGGACACGAGATCGGCGAGAAGCTCGCAGAGCACTACGGCATTTCGCTCTATGACCGCAATCTGATTGAGAAGCTGGCGGAGGAGACGAATCAGGATCCGGAGAAGCTCGCGCAGATCGAGGAGCGCGTGACCGGGCGCATCTTCCCGACGCAGAAAAACGGCTTTGCGTCGGAGGAGCACATGATGATGAACAAGCTCTCGAAGTCCGACCGGCTGTATCTGCAGGAAAAGGGGCTGATTCTCAAGATGGCCGAGGAGGAGTCCTTCGTGATCATCGGCAGAGCCGCCAACGCAATTCTCGCCGATCATCCGGACACGCTGCGGCTTTACGTCTACGCGTCGGAGGCGTTCAAGCTGCCGCGCGTGAAGGAGTTCTACCATCTGGACACGGATCAGGAGGCCCGCAAAAAGATGGAGCAGGTGGACAAGGCGCGCCGCGCCTACTTCAACTTCTACTCCGACGCGGTCTGGGGCTCGAGCGACGCGCATGATTTCATGATCAGCAGCAGCGTCTTCGGCATCGACGAGACGGTGAAGATTATCATCGATATCGCAGAGCGGAAATTCAGCAAGTAATCCAAGCGCAAAAAACCGGCAGGGTCTTCCCTGCCGGTTCTATTATGGTCTCACAGAGTTCGCGGCCTTGCCGCGAATGAATTCAATCCGTTTTTTCAGCGTCATGTGCGGTGAAAAAACTCCCTAGGGCGAGCGCGACGCTCGCCCCTCGCTTCGACCAAGCGGGGCCAAAGCCCCGCGCGATAAAAGCGAGTGTTCAAAAGAGAGCCTGCCATGCAGGCTCTCTTTTGAGGCTTATTCGTAGCGCAGTGCGTCAATCGGGTTCAGCTTCGAGGCCTTGATACTTGGGAGCAGGCCGAAGATGACGCCGACGAGCGACGAGAAGATGATGGCGACGAGGATCGCCGGGATGCTGATGGCGACCGGGATCTCCACGACGAGGCTGATCACGCGCGCCAGAATGATGCCGACGATGATGCCGAGGATGCCGCCGAGGAGGCTCAGCACCGCGGCCTCGGTGAGAAACTGGGAGAGAATCTGGCGGCGGCGGGCGCCGAGGGCTTTCTTGAGGCCGATCTCGCGCGTGCGCTCCGTGACGGAGACGAGCATGATGTTCATGACGCCGATGCCGCCGACGAGCAGCGAGATGGACGCGATGGCGATGAGCATGATGTTCGTGCTCGAGGCGAGCTGCTGCAGCTGCGCCGCCTGATCCATGAGATCCATGCTCTTATACTGCATGGCGGTCGTATCGTCGGTGGAGAGATTCAGATCGCTGTTGATGAGCCTGGCGGCGTCGCGTCCGGCCTGCGTCATGGCGTCGGTGCTGCTGGCGCGGAGGACGACCGTCTGCGGCTCGTCGAAGCGGTAGATGATCGGCCACGTCACGTCCGGCACGAAGACCTTGCCGGAGCGGTCGGAGGTGTACATGTACCAGTCGTCGACGGTGTTGATCGCGGGCTCAAACGTGGAGGTCTGCGCCGCAACGCCGATGATCGTGAAGGGCACGCCCTGAATCTGGATCGAGCAGCCGAGCGGGTTCTGGCCGGAAAAGGCGTTGTTGTAGGTGATCTTGTCAAGGATGCAGACGTTATTGCCGACGCCCTCGAGATCGCGCGCGGTGAAGCCGCGGCCGCGGATGATCTGATAGCCCGCGGTGGCGAAATAGCTCTCGTCCACGCCGACGAGGCCGCAGCTGGAGAGATCCGTCTTGAGATAGCTCATGCCGTCGGTATAGTCGCGGGTGTGCACGAAGGAGACGCCGTCCACATTGTCCATGGTGCGCAGCTGCTCGCGCAGCTCCTCCGTGAACGGCTGCACGTCCGGCACGGCGCCCCAGTTGAAGTCCATGGGATAGCCGTCCTGATTGAGACAGACGCTCACCGTGTTCGTGCCGGAGCCGACGAGGTTCTGCTTGATCTGCTCGTTCGTGCCCTCAATGGTGGAGACGATGGCGATGATGGCGGCGATGCCGATGATGATGCCCAGCATCGTGAGGAAGCTGCGGAGCTTGTGCGACCAGATGCCGCGGAAGGAAAGGCGAATATTTTCTAACATGTGCTTCCCTCCTTAATAGCCCCAGAGCGCATCGAGCTCGGCGTGCTGTGTGCGGTTGCCGGGTCGGGCGCTGCGTCCGTACGGAAAGGCGATCTGATCGTCAGTCGTGACGCCGCGCAGGATCTCGATGCTGCTGCCCCAGATGATTTTGCCCGTGGCAACGGCGCGGCGCTCGAGGCGGCCGTTCTCGCCGGCGGCGAGAACGTAGGAGCCCTGATCGTCCTCGCGCACGAAGTACATGGGCAGATAGATATGGTCGGAAACCTCGGTCTCCTGCATGGGCGTGACGGAGCAGTATTCGCCGACGTTCAGCTCGAGCTCGCTCTCCTCCGCCACGCAGGTGACGGGGTACATGGAGCTGTTCGGATCATACGAATACTCCTGCGACGGCTCGGTGCCGACGGAATCCACCTTCGCGGTGAAGGCGGAGCCGGTCTCATAGGCCATGACGGACACCTCGTCGCCGGGGCGGAGCGTCTGCAGGCTGAGCTCATCGACATAGACCGTGACGGTCGCGTTTGCGCTGCCCTTGATGGTGAGGAGCGTCTCCCCCGCAGCGATGGCGTGGGGATCGGCCACAAAGGTGACGACGCCGTCGTCCGAGGCCTTGACCTCGCCGGACTTGCCGGTGAGCTGATCGCGCTGATATTTCAGCTGCGCCTTCTGCAGCTCGCGCTGGCTGGTCTGTACGGAGGCCTGCGCGGTGCGGATCATCTCGGCGATCTCGGCGGCGGTATAGCCGCTGCCGGGATCGAACGGGATCGGCTCGTCCTCATCCTCCTCGCCGCCGGGCAGGCGGCTTTCAAACGTGCCGTAACGCGGCGCGTCGGGGCTGATGGTAATGGTGCCGTCGCCATTGAGCGTAAGTCCGGCGCCGAGCATCCAGTTCTCGGGCGCCCAGTCCTCGCCGAAGCGGGCGAGCTCCTCCCCGCTGACGTGCCAGAGGCCGAGCAGGTCGCGCCCGGAATAGAGACGGTAGGCCACACGGCCGCCGGAGACGGCGAGATCCTTGAGCACGTCGGCGCGGACGACGGTGTCCGCGGTGCAGTTATAATACCGCACGCCGTCGATCTGCTCGGCGGGCGGCGTGGTTTTCTCCACGGCGGCGACCGTTTTCGGCGCGGGCTTCGGCGTGGGCGCGGGCGGCGGCGTGACCGCCTCAGACGGCGTCATGCGCCGGTAGGCGGAGATATCCTGCTGCGCCTGCGCAATCTGGCTCTGGAGCATGGCGATCTCCGCCTGATCGCTCGCGAGCGTGAGCTGATAGCTGGACGTGTCGTACTTTAAGAGCACATCGCCCTTTTTCACCTCGTCGCCGACCTTGACGCGGATCTCCTCGACCATGCCCTCGGAGAGCGGAATGTTATCGACGCTGCCCTCGGTGATCATGCCGGAGAGCTCGGTGCTGTCGCCCCAGTAGGTTTCGGAGACCTCGGAGACGTTGAAGACGTTCACGGTCTGGCGGCGCATCTGGCGGGCGATGAGCACCACCGCCGCCACGAGCGCGAGGAGCACCAGCGCCGCAATGACGATGCGGCGGACGGTCTGCTTCTTCTTCGCGGGATTCACTTCGCCTCGCCTCCTTCCTCGGCGATTTTGCCGTCGAGAATGCGGATCATGCGGCGGGCCCGCTCGGCGATCTCCGGCGCGTGCGTGATCATGACGACGGTCATGCCGTCGTTGTTGAGCTTCTCGAAGAGCTCCATGACCTGCTTGCCGGAGGCGGTGTCGAGCGCGCCGGTGGGCTCATCCGCGAGGAGCACATGCGGGCGGTTGATCATGGCGCGGGCGATGGCGACGCGCTGCTTCTGGCCGCCGGAGAGCTGCGTGGGCAGGAAGTCCACGCGGTCGCCGAGGCCGACGGCCTCGAGCGCGGCGCGGGCTCGCTCAAGGCGTTCCCGGCGCGGCACGCCGGCATAGAGCAGCGGCAGCGCTACGTTCTCCAGCGCGGTCTCGCGCGGGAGCAGGTTGAAGTTCTGGAACACGAAGCCGATCATGCGGTTTCTCAGATCGGCGACGGCGTTTTCGTTCATCGTGAGCACATTCTCGCCGCCGAGGAAGAACTCGCCCTCCGTGGGCAGATCGAGGCAGCCGATGATGTTCATGAGCGTGGATTTGCCGGAGCCGGACGGGCCCATGATGGCGAGATATTCGCCCTCCTCCACGCTGAGGGAGACGTCCTCCAGCACGGGCACGGGCATTTTGCCGCCCTCGTCATAGGTCTTATAGATATGACGGAGGTCAATGAGTGTTTCTGCCATGGCGTCACCCCGCAGGCTCGGCGGCGGGCTCGCCGTCGGTCATGGAGCCGAACACCTCGTCGTCCATCGGCTCCTCCGGGAGGTCGCCCTCCATGGGCTCTTCGTCGAAGAACTCCTCGTCCATGGAGCCGTAGAACTCCTCATCCATGCCCTCTTCATCCCAGACGAGCTCGGTCGTGGCCTTCGCGCCGGGCACACAGTTTTCGTCCGGCCAGGCGATGAGGCTGTCGTTCTCAAGCCCCTCGGTGATCTGGAACATGTCGAGATCGGGGTCGTATTCACCGATGGTGACGGACTGCTTCTCGAGCTTCATGCGGCTGTTTGCCATCCAGACGAAGGCCTCGCCCTCCGGGTCGACGATGAAGCCCGCCGGAATCCAGAGCCCCTGCTTCGCAGCGCCCTGACCATAGTCCGGCTCGATGATGACGTGCTGGCCCATGATGATGCCGTCGTCCTCCTCGAGGTTTACATAAAAGCTGTAGAAGCTGGCGCGGTCGGCATTGCCGCCGTCCATAACCATGCCGCTCTCCTCGCTCTGCTGGGCAGAGCCGGTGTCGATGGCGTCAATGGTGCCGGCCCAGGTGACGTCCTTGTCCACGCGGGAGCGGACGATGACCGGGTCGCCGACGGAGATGGACATGACGTTCTGCTCGCTGACGCTGCCCTTGATGCGCAGATCGCCGCCGTTGCGGAGCGTGACCATCGTGTTTTCGGCGTCCAGCGGTTCCTCAATCGTGCCGACCTTGTCGATCGTGCCGTCCGCCGGGGCGAGCACATCGGCGTTCTCGAGGCCCTGCTTGAGGCGGTCGAGCTCGACCTGCTTGGTCTTGAGCTGATAGGTGCTGGAGTTGACCTCCGCCTGCAGCTGCTGGATCTGCGCGTCATAGGACATGCGCTCGGTGCCGGACGCACTCTGGCGCTCGCGCTGATACTGCGCGATCTGGCTGTTGGCCGTGTTGATCGAGGTCTGGATCGACTCGATCTCGAGCTGCGCCTGCTGCACATCGAGCTGCATGAGCTCGGTGTCATAGCTGAAGAGCTTGTCTCCCTTCTTGACGCTGTCGCCCGCGGCGACGTGGATCTCCTTGACGGTCTTCTGCGCGTCGCGCGCGATCTTCTCGGTCTTCTGGCTCTCGGCCACGCCGGAGAACTGGTGCACCGAGCCGATGCCGCCGGAGAGGTCGCGCACCGACTGCACATAGACGCCGCCGGCGCTGCTGCCGCCGCCGCGGAGCGCCAGGAAAAGCACCAGCGCCGCCACGATCAGCGCCGCCCCAATGATAAACGGGAGCTTGTGCTGCTTGATATACTGCATCTTGTATCATCCTTTCCTCTCATGAGGTATCACACCACATTATACTGCATTTTGTATCAGAATACCATACTGTATTGCTGAAAGTTTGATTAAGGCCTCGCAGAGTTCGCGCCTCGGAAGGCGCGAAGAAGATCAAATCCGTTTTTCCGGCGACATGTGCGGCGGAAAAACTCCCTGAGGCGAAGCGTCACGCGAGCCCTCGCGCCGACCAACCGAAGGGCGATGG
>JBGUHV010000237.1:0-19364 GCA_045112425.1 Oscillospiraceae bacterium | reverse complement strand
TCTGGCGAAATTGACGCGGGCTCACGCCGAACCGCTCCTTGAACGCGGCGTTGAAACGGCTGGTGCCGGAATAGCCAACGCTGACGGCGATGGAGAGCACGCTGTCGTCCGTCGTGCTCAGAAGCCGCGCTGCGCGAGTCAGCCTGAGATCCTGCAGGTGGCGGTGCACGCTCTGCCCGCAGACGCGGCGGAAGGTCTCCTTCAGATACGTCGGCGAGATGTGAAACTCGCCCCCCAGACGCTCAATCGTGAGGCAGCTGTCCATGTGATCGAGCAGATACTGCCGGACACGGCGGGCGATCTCGATCTGCGTCTGGCTGAGCGACGGATCCTGCACAATGACGGGCCGCTCCTCCGCCGCCAGCCACAGCCGCTCCATCAAACGCAGCAGCAGATAGTTCCCGCGCCGCTCCGACTCGAGCCGCGCGAGAATGCCCGTGGCCGAGGAGTACCAGTCCGCTCCGCGAAGCTCCCGGCAGCCGCCGGAGGACAGCAAGCTCTCCTGCAGGGATGCAATCAATGCATCGGCGCGCTCTGCACCGGTCGACTCGCAGAAATAAGGATAGAGCCGCTCCACCGGGATCACGGCGATGTAGACGGAGGCGTGCTGCTGCGGCAGCGAAACGGACTGCAGCGATGCGCTCTCTCCGCAGAGCAGCACCATGCCGGGAAACACGGATCGCGCCTGCCCGTCCGAAAGACGGAGATCCACCTGTCCGTCGATGCAGAGCATGGTCTCAAGCGTCCTCGGCGCCGGAGACGGCAGCGGCGCATCCCCCTCCGTCCGAAGAAAGGCACGCTGAACCGTCACCCCGGGCTGAGGCGACCAGGATTCAATTTGCACGCAGAGCTGCGACAGTAATTCCGGAAACATGAATGCCATCCTTTTCGTAAGTGAGCTTTTGCTAACTTATGTTATCATACAGCAACCGAAAGGCTTTGTCAATCTGCTCCCAGCAAAAAACCGATGCACCCGCACGGAATGCATCGGTTGGAATGGATCTCTCAGGCTTACGGAATCAGGCTCGGATCACCGATCAGCGCGGTGGGCAGCGGTGCGCCGGGCTTGCTGTATTCCTCCCCCGCAGCCAGATCCTGCGAAATCAGGGTCGAGAGCGAGATGTACTGTCCGTCATAGGTCACGCGGACGATCTCCTCGTGCCCCATCTGATCATAGGCGCAGAGAATGCCTCCCTCCGCATCGGTATAGAGCGCGGAGTGTCCGCCGCCGAAGGAGCCGACGTCCTTGGCGCCCGTCTCACCGACGGTGTAAACGTGCCAGACGAAATCCGACTCGTTGGTTCCCTCCAGAACCAGCAGCTCCAATACGCCGTCTCCGTCCAGATCGCAGAGACCGTACTGCAGGTAATCGCCGCCCATGGTCTCCTCATATTTGTACAGAGTATCGTTCAGCACGTTCCGATAATCGGAGTAATCATAATAGAGTGCCTCCAGCGGCGTCGGCGTGGGCTCATCCTCCATGCTGCCGAAAAGAACCTCCATCTCATCGAGCTCCGAGCCCGTCAGCGTCTCATCCTGATCCTTCGCCGCGCAGCCCGCCAGCAGCACAAGACACAGGCACAAAAGCAGCGCAAACCACGTTCTCCGTTTCATCATGGATTCTCCTTTCTGTCTCATCGAATCCGGATTCAATTGCATTCTATTCTATCATACCTCCGGAACATTCGCAAGCAGACGAGAACCTTGACAGTCTATCGTGTTCGTGCTATTCTTCCAATTGTAAAGCACTTCTAAATTTTAGTTTACAATTGGGGGAAGAGAAGATGAAAACAAAAGACATGGCGCTCTGCGCGCTGTTTGCGGCGCTGCTTGCAATCTGCGCATGGCTGGTGATCCCGCTCGGAGACGTGCCGTTTACGCTGCAGACCTTCGGTGTGTTTGCGGCGCTCGGGCTCCTCGGCGGAAAGCGCGGCACGATTGCGATTGCGGTCTATCTCCTGCTCGGGGCGGTGGGTCTGCCGGTGTTTGCGGGCTTCCGGGGCGGCTTCGGCGTGCTCCTCGGCGTCACGGGCGGGTATCTGGTGAGTTATCTTTTCATGGGTCTTATCATCATTCTCGCGGAGAAATGGTTCGGCGAGCGCACCATTGTGTTTCTGAGCGCGGGCGTCATTGCCCTCGCGGTGTGCTATGCCTTCGGCACGGCATGGTTCGTCGTGGCCTATGCCAGAACCGCCGGCCCGATCTCCTGGGCGGCGGCGCTCTTAAAGTGCGTGGTGCCCTTCATTCTGCCGGATCTGGCGAAGCTCGCGCTCGCCGTGCTGCTGCGCGACCGGGTGCGGCGATATGTGCCCGCAGCGGCATAAGAATCGAACGGACGGGGGCTCCTTCCCGTCCGTTTTCCATGTCTGGAAATTTCGCCATTTAAACCGTTTTATCGCTAAAGTTTTTGTTGACTTTCGCGGTCAATCGCGGTATAGTAAGCAGGTAAAATTCATTCAGGCCGTGTGCCGGAGCAGGAGCCAGACTCATGAACTGCAGAAGAAACAACGTCACCGTTTTTGCCGCAAATGCGTTTGCGGCTTCTTTTGCTGTCTTTTATTACGGCTATTATGCTCAGAGCACAATTTAACCGCCGGTACGAAGCGCCTGAAACGACAATCCGATTCCAAGCAGCTTTGCCGGAAGGTGAAGCTGCTTTCTGTATGGAGGAATGACCCATGAACGCCCTTCCCAAATTCCCGCTGCAGTTCGGCAAGGAGGAAAACCTGATCCGCGTGATTGCGGCCTACGCCGCCAAACGCGCCGGTGAGATCGGCGCGGAGAACGTGTTCAATTTCAGCATCGGAAACCCGAACGTGCCGGCGCCCGTGCGCCTCACGGAGGCGCTGCAGGAGATTCTGAACACCGTTCCGGCAGCCGAGCTGCACTCCTATTCTCCGGCGGCGGGTCTGCCGTGGGTGCGAAAGGCGGTGGCGGACGATTTGAATGATCGATACGGCACGGACTATTCGGCGGACGATCTCTACCTCACGGCGGGCGCCTCCGGGGCGCTTGCGATGGCCTTCCACGGTCTGCTGCTGCCGGGCGACGAGGTGATTGTCTTCGCGCCGTATTATCCGGAGTACGCAGTCTATGCCGAGTCCTTTGGCGGTAAGGTCGTGACGATTCCCTGCCGCGAGGAGGATTTTCAGATCGACCCCGAGGCTTTGCGCGCTGCGGTCACGAACAAGACGAAGATTGTGGTCGTGAACTCCCCCTCCAATCCGGCGGGCTCGATCTTCTCGGAGGAAACAATTCGTGCCATGGCGGACATTCTCCGCGCGGCGCAGGCGCAGTTCGCTCACCCGATCTATCTGCTGGCGGACGAGCCCTACCGCGAGCTGGTGTATGACGACGCTGTCCGCCTGCCCTTCATCCCGAAGCTCTATGACAACACGATCTACTGCTATTCGTATTCCAAATGCGTCTCCCTCCCCGGCGAGCGGATGGGCTATCTGCTCGTGCCGCCGCAGGTGGCCGATCACAAGGACGTTTACGCTGCGCTCGCCGGCGCAGGGCGCATCCTCGGGCTCGTTTGCAACAGCACGCTCTTTCAGCATTTGCTGCCGCACTGCCTGAACGTGACGAGCGATCTCGGTATCTACAAAACCAATCGTGATCTGCTGCTCGAGACGCTCACCGCGCAGGGCTATGAGATGGCGCGGCCGGACGGGGCGTTTTATCTCTTCCTCAAGGCGCCGGACGGCGACGATCTCGCTTTCTGCGAGCGGGCGAAGGAATTTGAGCTCATTCTGGTGCCCGGCACCTGCTTCGGCTATCCGGGCTATGCGAGACTGAGCTACTGCGTGGAGACGGAGACCATCCGCCGCGCGCTGCCGGCATTTGGAAAACTGATGGAGACTTACCGCCTGTCATCCTGAGCGGAGCGCGTCAGCGCGCAGTCGAAGGATCTTGGCTTGGCAGTAAAACGAACTGGCAGTGTCTGTCCTGCTGCGGTGCCAGGATTCTTCGACTCCGCTTTGCTTCGCTCAGAATGACAACGATTTGAACAGTTCAGGAGATACCACACATGAACAAACTTGAACAAGCGAGAGCACAGATCACCGAAATTGACGCCGAGATGGCGCGGCTGTTTGAGCGGCGCATGGAGGCGGCGCGGCTGATCGCCGAGCACAAGATGGAGCATGGCCTCCCGATTCTGGACACAACGCGCGAGCAGGCGCTCATCGACCGAAACAGCGTCCTCATTCAGGATCCCGTGATCCGCGAATACTATGTGCAGTTTCTCAAGGGCACGATGGACGTCTCGAAGGCGTTTCAGTCCCGGCTTACGCAGGGGCTGCGTGTGGCCTACAGCGGCGTGGAGGGCGCGTTTGCGCACATCTCCGCCGGACGCATCTTCCCCGAGGCGCAGCGGCTGGGCTTCAAGAACTTCCGCAGCGCCTATGAGGCGGTCGTGGACGGCACGTGCGACTGCGCGGTGCTGCCGATTGAAAACAGCTTCAACGGCGAGGTCGGCGAGGTGCAGGATCTCATGTTCTTCGGCCCGCTGCACGTCAACGGCGTGTATGAGCTCACGATCACGCAGAATCTCATCGCCCTGCCGGGCGCGGGCATCGCCGACATCAAGCAGGTGTTCAGCCACCCGCAGGCGCTCGGCCAGTGCCAGGCATACATTCACGACCACGGCTGGCGCGCGGTGGAATACGCGAACACCGCACTCGCTGCCGAGCATGTGGCGCGGCTCGGCGACAAAAGCCTCGCCGCCATCGCCTCGGCGGAGACGGCGGAGCTCTACGGGCTCGAGGTGCTGGAGGCCAACATCAACGAGAGCAATCTGAATACGACGCGCTTTGCCGTGTTCTCCCGAGCCGAGAACCGCGCGCTCGGCGGCAAGATGGGAGACCACTTCATGCTCGTCTTCACCAGCCGGAACGAGGCCGGCTCACTCGCCGCCGCCCTTGCGGTGCTCGGCAAGCAGTACGGCTTTAATATGCGCACGCTCCGCAGTCGCCCGGTGAAGGAGCTGCTCTGGGAGTATTACTTCTATCTCGAGGCGGAGGGCGACATTTTCAGCGAGAAGGGGCAGAACCTCCTGCGCGACATGGCGCCCTACTGCGACCGGCTGAAGGTCGTGGGTACATTTGAAAGACATGTCATGATCTGAGAGTTAGGAGTTAGGAATTAGGAGTTAGGAGTTTTCAATGACTTTAACCATGGAGCTTGGTGCTCGCAGCTACGATATTGTGGTTGAGAGAGGCGTTTTAAAGAAGGCCGGAACGCTGCTGAACTTAAACAGAAAGTGCCTGATCGTGACCGGCGCGATGGTGCCGCGGGCTTATTCCGAGTGCATTGCGAGCCAGTGCCGCGAGCCGCTGATCGTCACGGTGGAGCCCGGCGAGCAGAGCAAGAGCTTTGCAATCTTCGAGCGGCTCTGCCGGGCGATGCTGGCGCATGATTTTCACCGCAGCGACTGCGTCATCGCCGTCGGCGGCGGCGTGATCGGCGATCTCGCGGGCTTTGCCGCCGCGAGCTTCATGCGCGGGATTGACTTTTACAATCTCCCGACGACGGTGCTCAGCCAGGTGGATTCCTCCATCGGCGGGAAGGTCGCGATCAATCTCGACGGGGTGAAGAACATCGTCGGCGCCTTCTGGCAGCCGAAGAAGGTGCTCATCGACCCGGACACGCTCAGAACGCTCCCGCCCCGGCAGATCTCGAACGGCCTCGCCGAGGCGGTCAAGATGGCCTGCACCTCGGACGCCGCGCTCTTTGCATTCATGGAGCAGCAGGATCTCACTGAGCACATCGACGAGATCATCGCGGGCTCGCTCCAGATCAAAAAGAGCATCGTGGAGCAGGACGAGACGGAAAAGGGTCTGCGCAAGCTCTTAAACTTCGGCCACACCATCGGCCACGGGATTGAGAGCACGGGAACGCTGCTGCACGGCGAGTGCGTCGCGCTCGGAATGCTCCCCATGTGCTCCGACGCGGTGCGCGCAAGGCTGCTTCCGGTGCTGGAAAAGGCCGGGCTTCCGACGAGCGCGGACTTTGACCGCGGCGCCGTTTGGGAGGCCATGCGGCACGACAAAAAGGCCGCCGCCGGTGCGACGGACATTGTAACCGTGGACGAGATCGGCTGCGGAGAGATTCAGCGCGTGACCACCGCGCAGCTCAAGGCGCGGCTGGACAGGCTCTGCAGGGAGGGCTGAACATGGAATACGGACTCATCGGGGAGCATCTCCCCCACAGCTTTTCAAAAGAGATTCACGAGCAGCTGGCGGACTACACCTACGAGCTGCACGAGGTGGAAAAGGGTGCGCTCGACGCCTTCATGCGCGCGAAGGACTTCAAGGCGATCAACGTGACGATCCCGTATAAGCAGGACGTGATCCCCTGGCTAGACGAGATCAGCGAGAGCGCAAGGGAGATCGGCGCGGTGAACACGATTGTCAATCGTGACGGCCGGCTCTATGGCGACAACACCGACCAGATGGGCATGACGGCGCTGATTCGAAAGCTCGGGCTCGATCTGAACGGCAAGACCGTGCTCATTCTCGGCACGGGCGGCACCTCGCGCACGGCGCAGTACGTCTGCCGCAAGCTCGGCGCGGCGGTGATCCGCACCGTGAGCCGATCCGGGCGCGACGGGAGTCTCAGCTATGAAAACGCCGCGCTGGAATGCCCGGAGGCGCAGATCATCCTGAACACGACGCCCGCCGGCATGTTCCCGAAGCCGGACGCGCAGGCGATAGACCTTGCATCGTTCCAAAACCTCGAGGGCGTGGTGGACGTGGTCTACAATCCCCTGCGCACGCAGCTGGTGCGGCAGGCGCACACGCTCGGCCTCCCCGCGGAGGGCGGGCTCTACATGCTGGTCGGTCAGGCGGTAGCGGCGGTGGAGATCTTTCTCGATCAGAAGCTGCCGGATGACGCGCTCGACCGCGTGTTCCGGAACATTTACAAGGGCAAGGAAAACATCGTCCTCACCGGTATGCCCGGCTGCGGCAAGAGCACCGTGGGAAAGCGGCTCGCGAAGCTGCTCGACCGCCCGCTCTTGGAGCTCGATCAGATGATTGAGCAGAAGGCCGGGATGCATCCGTCCGAGATCATCCGCACGCAGGGCGAGGCAGCCTTCCGCGATCTGGAGAGCGAAATCGTCTCGGAGGCCTCCATGGAGACCGGCTGCGTCATCTCCACGGGCGGCGGCGTGATATTGCGCGAGGAGAACATGCGGCGTCTTCGCGCCAACGGGCGCATCTATTTCATCAACCGTCCGCTCAAGTACATTCTCCCGACGGACGACCGCCCGCTCTCGGCAGACCGCGAGGCGCTGGAACAGCGATTCAAAGAGCGCTATCCGATCTACCAGGCAACCTCGGACGCGGTCATCCCCGTGCAGGGGCCGCCGAAGACCGTGGCGGAGGCCATACGAAAGGACTTTTTATCATGAAGCTGCTGGTCATCAACGGGCCGAACCTGAACTTCCTCGGCATCCGAGAGCCGGATCATTACGGAAAAGAGACTTATGAGGATCTGCTGAACAAGATTCAGAGCTGCTGCGACGAAAAGAAGCTGGACGTCAGCTTTTATCAGTCAAACCACGAGGGCGATCTCGTCGACCGCATCCAGCAGGCGTATTTTGAGGGAATGGACGGCATCGTGATCAACCCCGGCGCCTATACGCACACGAGCGTTGCCCTGCTCGACGCCGTGAAGGCCGTGCAGATTCCAACGGTGGAGGTGCACATTTCCGCCGTGGAGCAGCGCGAGGACTTCCGGCAGGTGAGCTACATCCGCGCCGCCTGTATCGGCACGATCACCGGACAGGGCACGGACGGGTATCTGCGCGCAATTGACCTGCTTCTGGAGGCGCGGCATGACGGTTGACATTCGCCCCGGCAGAGCCGCCGGCACGGTGATTGCCCCGCCGTCGAAGAGCATGGCGCACCGGCTTTTGATCTGCGCCGGGCTCGCAGAGGGGCAGAGCATCGTGCGAAACGTGGACTTCTCGGAGGACGTGCTCGCAACGCTCGACGTGCTTGGGGCCATGGGCGCGAAGATCGAGGTTTCCGGCGATACCGTGAAGATCACGGGCTGCGATGCACGACGCGCGCGCTATCCCGGGCGCATCTCCTGCCGCGAGAGCGGGAGCACGCTGCGCTTTTTCATCCCGCTGCTCGCCCTCGGCGGAACGCCGTTTCTGCTCACGGGTCAGGGGCGGCTCATGGAGCGGCCGCAGACGGTGTATGAGACGCTCTTTTCCGAGCAGAATCTGATCTTCCGCCGCGAGGGCGACGTGCTCCGCGTGCAGGGGCCGCTCTCCCCCGGACACTACACGCTGCGGGGAGATATCAGCAGTCAGTTCTTCACGGGGCTGCTCCTCGCGCTGCCGCTCTTAAACGCGGACAGCCGCATCACGCTCCTCCCGCCCGTGGAGAGCCGGAGCTATCTTGATCTCACGCTCGCCGCGCTCCGGCGGTTCGGCGTCACGGCGCAGTGGGCGTCGGAGACCGAGCTCTATATTCCCGGCAGGCAGCGTTATCAGCGGCGGGATGTGACCGTCGAGGGCGACTGGTCGAACGCCGCGTTCTTTGAAGCCCTCGCCGCGATGGGAGACGCTGTCTCCGTCGCCGGCGTATCGGACGATAGCCTGCAGGGCGACCGGGTCTGTCGGAATTATCTGCGGCAGATGCGCGACGCGCTCGTGACGCTCGACGTCACGGACTGCCCCGATCTTGCGCCGATCCTGATGGCGGCGGGCGCCGCCATGCGCGGCGTGGTGCTCACGGGCACGCGCCGGCTCGCGATCAAAGAGAGCGACCGCGGCACGGCCATGGCGGAGGAGCTGAGTAAGCTCGGCGCGCAATGTAAAATCGAAGAAAACCGCATCACGGTCTTCCCCGGCATCCGGACGCCGATCCTGCCCTGGAACGGCCACAACGACCATAGGATCGTGATGGCGGGCGCGGTGCTGCTCACGCGCGTGGGCGGCGCCATCACCGGCGCGGAAGCGGTGAGAAAAAGCTTCCCGGACTATTTTGACCGCCTGCGCGGTCTCGGAATTGAGGTAAACGAACATGCAGCTGGTATCTAACACAAACATTCTCATCGTCGGACTCGGACTCATGGGCGGCAGCTACGCCAAGGCGCTCTCCCGCGTGGGCTTCCATGTGCACGCCATCGCGCACAAGCAGGCGGACATCGACTACGCGCTCGAAAAGGGCTTTATCGAAAAGGGCGCGGCCTTCGCCGACCCGGAGCTCATCGGAAGCGCGGAGCTCGTGATCTTCGCGCTCTATCCCCATGTGTTCCGCGAGTGGATCGAGGAGAATCAGAAGTATTTCCGCCCCGGCACGCTCATTACGGACGTGACGGGCGTGAAGCGCTGCGTGGTCTATGACATTCAGGAGATTCTGCGCGACGACGTGGAGTTCATCGCGGCGCACCCGATGGCGGGGCGCGAGACCTCCGGCATTCACAGCGCGGACGACAGCATCTTCCGCGACGCGAACTACATCGTCGTGCCGACAGAGAAGAACACGCCCGAGGCCATCGAGAGCTGCAAGTCGCTCGGCCGCGTGATGGGCTTTTCGCGCATCACGGAGCTCACGCCCGAGAAGCACGACGAGATGATCGCCTTCGTCTCGCAGCTGACGCACTGCATTGCCATCTCGCTCATGACCTGCAACGACGCCGATCACATCGGCACCTACACCGGCGACTCCTTCCGCGATCTCACGCGGATTGCGAATATCAACGAGAACATGTGGACGGAGCTCTTTGTAGACAACATGGACGCGCTCATCCACCAGATGGATCTGTTCTCGGCGGAGTTTGGCCGCCTGCGCTGGATGCTCGCCAGCCGTGACATTGAAGGCATGAAGGAAACCATGCGCAAATCCACAGCGCGCCGCATCGCGCTGGACCAGGGGAGATAACAATGGACGAAAAACGGCACATTTCCTACGACAACCCATATGAGAGCACGATGAACATGCGGTTTATCCGCAAGCTTCCCATCCCCCGCGACGTGAAGCAGGAGTTTCCCGTGCCCGATCACCTGCGCGAGGTGCGCCTGGAGAATATCCGGCAGATCCGCGCCGTGCTCTCCGGCGAGAGCGAGAAGATGCTGCTCATCATCGGGCCCTGCTCCGCCGACCGCGAGGACTCGGTGCTCGAATATCTCACGCGGCTGCGCAAGGCGGCCGATCAGGTCACGGACAAGCTCGTGATCGTGCCGCGCATTTACACCAACAAGCCCCGCACCACCGGCGACGGCTACAAGGGCATGCTCCACCAGCCCGACCCGACCGGCCGCCCCGACGTGTTCAAGGGCATTCTCACCATCCGCGACCTGCACATGAAGGCGCTCACGGAGACGGGCTTCTCCTGCGCCGACGAGATGCTTTATCCTGAGAACCACCGCTACATGGACGATCTGCTCGGCTACGTCGCCGTCGGCGCCCGCAGCGTGGAAAATCAGGGTCACCGCCTCACGGCGAGCGGGCTGGACGTGCCCGTCGGCATGAAAAACCCGACCTCGGGCGACTACAGCGTGATGCTCAACGCGATCACCGCCGCCCAGCACAGCCACACCTTCGTCTACCGCAGCTGGGAGGTTGAGAGTCAGGGTAACCCCTACGCGCACGCGATTCTCCGCGGCTATGTGAATAAGCACGGCCAGAGCCTGCCGAACTACCACTATGAGGATCTGATCCGGCTGATCGAAATGTACGAGAAAAAGGACGTCGCCAACCGCGCCATTCTGATCGACACGAACCACAACAACTCCAACAAGCAGTATCTCGAGCAGCCGCGCATCGCGATGGACGTGGTCTATCAGCGCAAGATCAATGCCGATCTCCGCCGCTACGTTAAGGGCTTCATCACCGAGAGCTATCTCGTCGACGGCTGCCAGAAGCCGGAGGACGCCCACGTTTACGGCAAGAGCATCACCGATCCCTGCCTCGGCTGGGAAAAGACCGAAGAGATGATTTTCCGGCTCGCGGAGCAGATTTGACTTCTTTTTTCGATTTTCTTCAGCAAAAGGAAGCATTCTCCAGCCCGTCCGGTTGACATTTCTTATCATTATTGATATAATAATTCTCGGAATTGTCGAAGCTTTTTCGTCATAATCCCCAAAATTCACTCGACATGAAAAGCGCAACAGCCGAGCCCGGAGTTCATAACTCGGCGCTCGGCTGTTGTTTTTATTGTGTTACGAGTGTGTAAAAAAGGAGGACTAAAATGAAAACGCCTTCCCGCACCGGTCTGCGCCGGTTCTTCACCGCGCTGCTGGCCGTCGTCATGGTGATCAGCCTGTTCCCCATCTCCTCGCAGGCCGCCGTTCCGACGCAGCAGGCCGGAAAATTCACCATCGTGTCACAGACGGATTACGCCGTTTCTCCGGGTGTGACCGAGACGGATCTCCTGCTCAACACCACGAGCGGCAATGAGCAGAACAAGGGCTTCCTGCTGGAAGTCGACCCCTCGAACCCCAACGTCTCCCTGCGCTCCTGCTATAAGAACTACAGCGGCAGCGCCTGGGGCATGCAGACGCCGACGCTGCAGGCAGCCGCCGCAGAGAAGGTGCTCAAGCAGCAGGATGCCAACGCCAACGTCGTTGGCGTGATCAACACCAGCTTCTTCAACATGAGCACCGGCGAGCCGAACGGCGCGCTCGTCATCAACGGCGTCAAATACCACGAGACGGTGCCCGGCTGGGGCTATTTCGCGGTCTATAAGGACGGCCACGTCGCCATCGACGACGGCTCCACCCCGCTGGGCGACGACGTGCTCGAAGCCACCAGCGGCCGCGAGCTGCTGGTCTGGAACGGCAACCTGATGGTCAGCCCGGAAAACGACCCCGACCGTCTCCCCCGCGCCGCCATCGGCCTCACGAAAGAGGGCAAGGTGCTCATGTTCGTCAATGACGGACGGCAGGCGCCGGTCTCCGTGGGCATGTCCGTGCGCGAGCTGGCCGAGGCCATGCGCGACTTCGGCTGCGTGAGCGCCCTGAATCTCGACGGCGGCGGCTCCGCCACGCTCATGAGCGAGCGCGAGGGCACGGGCGATCTCTCGATCAAGAACAGCGTGTCCGACGGCTTTGAGCGCGCGGTTTCGAGCACGCTCCTCGTCGTCTCCACGGCGAAGCCGAGCGGCGTGTTTGACCATGCCTCCCTCTCACCCAACGGCGAATATTACACGCCGGGCAGCACCGTGCCCTTCACGGCGCTGGGCGTGGACAGCGCCGGCGTGAGCGTCGACCTGCCCGAGGGTCTGACCTGGGCGCTGGAGGACGCCTCCATGGGCTCGATTGTTGCTGACAGCGGTCTCTTCACCTCCAGCGAGAAGACCGGCCCTGTGGCCGTGCTCCTCAAGCAGGGCGACAAGGTCGTCGGCAAGACGACGATCCACATTCAGGCCCCGGACAAGATCACCTTCCTGAACGACTCGGTCAACCTGAAATACGGTCAGGAGAGCGATCTCGGTCTCACCGCCACCTATCAGGGCAACATTCTGAACGTCAAGGTCGGCGACTTCCAGTGGACGCTGGAAAACGAGCAGGGCAACGGCCCGGTCGGCTCGTTCGTGGGCAACACGTTCGTCGCCTCTGAAAACAACGCCGAGCGCAACCTCTCCGCGAGCGCGGACGCCCGCGCCACCTCCCGCTGGAACAGCGCGGTGACAAATAAAATCGCGGTCAGCGTCGGCAAGGAGCCGGTCGTCGTGCTCGACGGCGGCGAGGTCGACGAGGAGGGCAACCTCATCCTCGGCAAGAGCTATGAGAACATCGCCTACGTCCATGCCGACGCCAACGGCGGCGGTCTGGCCTATGAGACGCACGCGGACGACCACGGCAACGTGGTGGTCGTGCACTATATCAACGGCAACGGCTCCTCCCGCGGCGGCATCGCCTCCGCCGAGCAGGTGGATATCGACACCGGCAAGGTGCGCTTCGGCCAGAAGGCGCTGCGCCTGGACTATGACTTCCGCGACATCAACGGCATCGAAGGCGCCTGCGTCGGCTTCGACAGCGACTGGGAGATCCCCGGCTCGCCCACCGGCATCGGCTTCTGGTGCTATGCGCCCGAGAACACCCCGAACCTCTGGATTCGCATCCGCGTGCGTGACGGCTCCGGCGCGATCAAGACGATGAACTTCACCACGCAGGCGCAGAACGTCGGCTCCGACGGCGACGATACGCTCCTCAAGGAGTGGAACGTCGGCACCAAGGGCGGCATCAACTGGGTCGGCTGGAAGTACATTGAGTGCGATCTGAGCTCTGTGCCCGGCCCGATCACCCTGCTGGGCGGCGAGACGATCCGCATCATGGACACCAACGGCGGTCAGGGCGACATGGGCCGCTGGATCTGCCAGAAGGACGACACCGGAACGGTCGTTTACGGCCCGACCTTCCTCGGCGATCCCAATAACCCCGCCGATCCCAAGCCCGGCCACCAGAAGGGCTATATCTACATCGACAACCTGCAGCTGGTCTACGGCACGAACAATGCCGACATTGACAACCCCGTCATCAAGCTCCTGCAGGCCGGCCCCTCGCTCGACACGGCGGTTGATCTCGCCGGCGACGGCAGCACCGTCATCGAGAGCAACGACGTGACCTTCTACTCCGAGTTCAAGGACGTGGAGAACGAGAACACCTCCGGTCTGGACTTCGGCTATCTCTATCTCGACGGCAAGAACATGTCCGAGAACCCGAACTTCGTCTCGAACATGAACGACGGCAAGCTCGTGCTCAACGCCATGAAGCTCGCCAATGGCACGCACACCGTCAAGATCCTCGTCCACGACCAGTACGGCAACGAGGCCGCCGTCACCCGCACCTTCACCGTGAAGGGCAATGACGACACGCTCACGAGCGTGAACCTCGTTCCGCTGAACGACGAGGCGCCGCTCGGCGGCGCCTACCAGATCGCCCTGAACACCAACCGTCTCGAGGACGTTCAGGCGGTCAGCATCGAGATGCCCGTGGCCAACGCCGTGGTCGATACCATCGACTGGGCGAAGGACTATAAGGACAGTACCTACGCCATGGAAAACGGCGTGCTGAAGATTCAGGCCGTCCGCGCCGACGGCGCTTCCTCCAAGGGCGAGGGCACCATCGGCACCATCACGCTGAACGTGCCGAAGGATCTCAAGTCCGGCAGCTTCCTCACCTACTCCGTCACGGACGGCACCGTGACCTACGCGACCGAGAAGGACGACAACGTGGTCAACACCTTCGCCCTGCCCGCAACGCGCATCCCCGTGAAGGCGGCCTATCAGATCGAGCTCGGCGTCTGCTATGAGGGCGCGGACGGCTCGGAGATGACCGTGAAGGACGCCGAGGGCAATCCCGCGAAGTACGTGACCGTCTGGCTGAAGAAGGACGGCGGCGATCAGAAGCTCGGCACGACCGACAAAAACGGCAAGCTCGCAACGGACGTGCTCGTCACGCTCGATCAGTTCACCGTTTACGCCAGCGGCAAGGCCGGCTACTCCTTCCCCACGAACGGCTATCGCCTGCCCGCTGCCGGCGCTGCCGACGGCAAGCCCTTCTACATTCTCGAGAACGCCACGAAGGACGCCTTCTCCACGAAGTCCATCTCCTGGATGGCGAACCCCGCCGCTGCGGATGAGAACGCCGTGATCGAATACGCGCTCAAGAGCGAGTATGACCAGACCGGCAAGCTCACCGAGCGCGTCGCCGGCACCTGCGTGCTGCGCGGCTTTGACGACGCGGCGGCGCTGCTCAATAACGTCATGATCACCGGTCTGGACGTCAACACCGAGTACGCCTACCGCGTGGGCGACGGCAAGATCTGGTCGGACGTGCGCACGTTCAACACGATCGACAACGACGTCGACTCCACGACGAAGATCTTCGTCCTCGGCGACACGCAGACCGCAGTCGGCGAGACGGACAACATCAACGCCATCAACCACTTCCTCAGCGATCCCGACGGTCTCCATGACTTCACGCTGGGCATCCAGCTCGGCGACGCGGTGGAGGAGCCCACGCAGTATCACTCCTGGCAGGGTTTCCTCGGCGCGATGGAGGTTGAGGGCGGCGCCTTCGGTCAGACCGACATGCTCCACGTCATCGGCAACCACGAGCAGTTCGGCGATCCCGAGGCCATTGCGGCCAACGCCATCTTCGGCATGGACCCCGCAACCACCTATTACTCCGTGACCTACGGCAACGTCTATGTGGCGACGATTGACTTCTCCATGCTGGAGGAGGACGTTCAGAGAGCGGCTGACTGGCTGCGCAAGGACGCTGCCGCGAGCGACGCCCCCTGGAAGATCCTCGTGCTGCACCAGCCTCCCTACTACACCAACCCCGAGGGCGGCAGCACCGCGCTGCACGACATTCTTCCCGCCGTACTCGATGAGGTCGGCATCGACTTCGTCTTCTCCGGCCACGACCACTCCTACGCCAGAACGGAGCCGATGATCGGCGGCGAGCCGACCGGCAACCCGAACGAGGGCACCTACTACTTCATCTGCGGCTCCACGGGCGAGAAGTCCTACCCGGTTGTGAACAATCCCGACTTCCACTTTGTGCAGGCCCAGAAGGACTACAACGCCATCTTCCTCGGCATCGAGGCCACGGACAACGTGATCGACGTGAACGTCTATGATCTCACGCCCGGCGCCTCCGAGCCCTATGCGATCATCGACACGGTGCACCGCTTCAAGCACGAGCCCTGCGCCGAAGGTGAGCACAGCTGGGTCTACCGCACCGACACCGAGGCGCACAAGCAGGTGCTCATGTGCGAAAACTGCCTCGCCCGCCTCGACAAGAGCGAGTACTCCGGCTTTGCCAAGCTGCAGGGCAGCGAGGACGATCAGGTCTACATGATCGCGGGCGTCCTCCAGACCGGCTGGGTCGCGGTCGATGACGAGATGATCCACATCGGCGAGGACTTCATCGTGCACGACTGCGAGACGCACGACACCCGCACCTGCACCGAGAACGGCCACATCGAGACCGTCTGCAAGACCTGCGGCGAGACCTACCGCGGCTCGGAGACCTTTGCCGCCGGCCACAAGTGGGATGAAAACCACGTCTGCACCGTCTGCGGCAAGCAGGGCGTCGACATTGCGACGCTCCCCTATTCCGGCGTGGCAGGAACCTATGTTGCCAAGACCGTCGGCCAGCTGATTCGCCCGACGCCCGTCGTGACCGACGGCGACAAGACGCTGAACATCAAGAACAGCACCCTCGGCCGCGACGGCTACGTCTCCTGGGAGAAGTACGATCAGTTCGGCACCGCCACGGTGCTCGTGGAGGGCCGCGGCGACTATTACGGCACGCTGCGCATCAACTACCGCATCGTTCCCGACCGCGTGAACAACGTCTCCGTCTCGAACGAGACCGAGCACGGCGCCGATCTCAGCTGGGATGCCGTTGCCGGCGCGGAGCAGTACGCCGTGTACCGCTACGATTTCGCGACGAAGTCTCTCATTGAGGTCGCGGTGACCGAGGGCAGCGAGACGAACATCACCGTCTCCACGCTCGAGCCCGACACGGCCTACAAGCTCTGCGTCAGAGCAAGAGTGACCGTGGACGGCGAGGCCTACGACTCCTTCCAGTACAGCTGGACGGATCTGCGCACGCTGGAGGCGACTGAGCAGCCGACCGCGCAGCCCACGACGCCGACCGCGCAGCCCACGACGCCGACCGAGCAGCCGACGACTCCCACCAAGCCCACCGAGCAGCCCACCACGCCTACGACGCCCACCGAGCCCACCAAGCCGGCCTTCGATCCCGATAAGGTGGATCTCCCCTTCGAGGACGTGAAGGATCAGAAGGACGCCTACTATTACGCGCCCGTTGCCTGGGCCTATGACAGCGAGATCACCAACGGTGTGGACGACACGCACTTCGCGCCCAACGGCGAGTGCACCAGAGCGCAGGTCGTGACCTTCCTCTGGCGCGCCATGGACTGCCCGACGCCGAAGATCACCTCCACCCCGTTCAAGGATCTGAAGACGGACGCCTACTACTACGAGGCGGTGCTCTGGGC
This sequence comes from Oscillospiraceae bacterium, assembly GCA_045112425.1. GTDB lineage: Bacteria > Bacillota > Clostridia > Oscillospirales > Oscillospiraceae > CAG-103. The sequence continues at coordinate 2,364 of JBGUHV010000237.1, read as the reverse complement.
GTATGAGAACAACATCACGCGCGGCACGAGCGACACGGCCTTCTCGCCCGACGCGACCGTGACCCGCGGCCAGTTCGTCACGTTCCTGGCCCGCGCCGTTGAGGGCAAGGATCTGGGCACGGCAAAGACCACCTTCACCGACGTCGCCGAGAGCGATTACTTCTCCGGCGCGGTGAACTGGGCCGTGGAGAACGGCATCACCAACGGACGGACGGAAACCACCTTCGCGCCGAACGGAAACTGCAAGCGCGGCGAGGTTGTGACCTTCCTGTACCGCTGCTTCGTCGAGCCGCTGCCGGCGGCTGACGCGGCAAAGTAACACACCCGTAAAACCGCATTCTGCCGGGGAGTTCTCTCCCCGGCAGAACCCTAAAAGGAGCAATCCACCATGGCTGAAAAACGCATCCATCCGAAACGGCTCTCTGCGGCGCTGCTCGCGCTGATCCTGATGCTGAGTCTGATCACGCCCGCCGCCGCGGCAGACACGCTCGGCTCCTTTCAGGTGACGGCGCGGGAGTCGTTTGAAATCGCGCCGGGCATTCTGGAAACGGAGCTGACGCTCAATAACGCCAAGGGAACCGCGCAGAATCTGGCGCACCTGCTGGAGATTGATCTGGGCGAGCCCACCGTCTCCGTGAAGGCCGCCGCGCCCGAGAAGACCGCCGATGGCGGCTGGGCGCTCGAAAAGCCCGAGGCGCAGGCCGCTGCAGCCCAAGCGCAGCTCGAGGGCGAGTACGTCGTCGGCGCGGTGAACGCCAACTACTTCTCCATGGCCGACAAGTTCCCGCTGGGCCCGATCGTCGTGGACGGCGAGATCATCTCCCCCGCCACCGCCAAGTGGTGCTATTTCGTCGTGCATGCCGACGGCTCCGCCGAGATTCTCGACGGCGCGACCCCGATCCCCGCCGACGCCGTGCAGGCCATCGCCGGCGACCAGCATATGGTTCGCGGCGGCAAGGCGCAGGCGCTGCTTGAGTCTGAGCGGGATGATTCCGTCTGGTACAACAACGCCGAGTACCGCGCGCCGCGCGCCGCGCTCGGATTGAGAAGCGACGGCACGCTCGTCCTCTTTGAGACGGACGGACGGCAGGCGCCGACCTCCGTGGGCATGACCTACACGGAGATTGCGCAGACGATGGAGGCCCTCGGCTGCGAGGACGCGATCCTGCTCGACGGCGGCGGCTCCGCCGCCTTCCTCACGCGCCGGGCGGAGGATGACGCCATCGCCCTGAGAAACACCCCCTCCGGCGGCGCCACGCGCAAGGTCGCCTCGACCCTGCTCGTGCTCTCCTCCGCCGTGCAGCCGCCCGCCGCGGCCACGGATCTCGCAGAGCTCTCCGTCTCCGGCGTGAGCCCGGTGTACATTCTGCGCGACGCAGAGGCAGGCGTGCGCCCCGTGCCCGTGATCACGGACGGCGAGTATACGCTCGCGCTCGACGGCACGGACGGCACGGTTTCGTGGGCAAATGAATGCTCCTTCGGCACGGCCACGGTCACCGTGACCGGCTGCGGGCGGTATACCGGCACGGTGTCGGTGAACTACACGCTCTGCCCGGACAAGGTGCCGGAGGTAAAGCTCGGCCGCACCACCGCGACGACGATGGATCTCAGCTGGACGGCAGTGCCGCTTGCGGAGCAGTACGCCGTGTATCAGTATGATTACGCCTCGAAATCGCTGCAGGAGCTCGCCGTGACGAAGGGCAGTGAGACCGAGCTCACGCTCACTGGCCTCAAGCCGCTCACGACCTACACGCTCTGCGTGCGCGCCCGCGGCGCAACGGCGGACGGCGGCTTCATCGACTCCTACAGCTACGACTGGCTCTATCCCAAAACGCTCTCCGATGAGAGCACGGCGGCGCGCGTGACGAAAATCTCCGCCCCGCTCTCTCAGCTCGAGACGCTCAGCCTGCAGACCGTGGGGCAGGACAGCTTCCTCTTCCTGCCCGCCTTTGCGGATCTGAAAAAGCTCCCGCTTCGCTTCACCGTGACCGACTCTTCCGAGAAGCTGCAGCTGAAGGGCAGCGAGGGCAGCGTGACGCTGGGGAGCTATGACGAGACCGTCGATCTCACCGCCGTCGCCGCGCCGGATGCCGACGGCGTCTATACCGTCGACGTGATCCTCGGCAGCCGTTCGCCCATGACCGTGAAGGTCATGCGCTCGTCCGTGCCGGCGCTGTTTCTCCACAGCGAGAAGGCCACGCAGGGCCGCAGCTATGTCGACGCGAGCAAGGATCACAAGGCCAAGGGCACGATGCATCTGATTGCGGAGAACGGCAAGGTCATTTATGACGGCGCACTCTCGCAGATCAAGGCCCGCGGCAACACGACCTTCACCAACTCCCCCAAGAAGTCCTATCAGATCAA
>JBGUHV010000236.1:0-11522 GCA_045112425.1 Oscillospiraceae bacterium | reverse complement strand
AGATCGTGGTTCACATAGGCCACGCGGTCGCAGAGGCGCACGACGTCGGCCTCGAGCGTGTCGCGCGGCAGACCGGTGGTGTGGTTCAGGATGCCGAGGCGCGTCTCGAAGCAGAGGTTCAGACCCCTCCCCTCGCGCTCGAGCCGGTCGACAACGCGCAGGCTCTGCTCATAGTGGCGAAAGCCCGTGCCCTCGAAGATGGCATTGAGCGCGCGCTCGCCGGCGTGGCCAAAGGGCGTGTGGCCCAGATCGTGGCCGAGGGCGATGGCCTCGGTGAGATCCTCATTGAGCATGAGCGCGCGGCTGACCGTGCGGGCGAGGCGCGTGACCTCGAGCGTGTGCGTCAGGCGCGTGCGGTAGTGATCTCCCTCCGGCCGGAGGAAGACCTGCGTTTTGTGCTTCAGGCGCCGGAACGATTTGCTGTGGGTGATGCGGTCGATATCCCGCTGGAAGCAGGTGCGCATCGGACAGGGCGCCTCCGGCGACTGTCGGCCGCGCGAATCGGCGCTCTGGACGCCGCGCGGGCCGATCAGGGTGCGCTCCAGCTGCTCGCGCTGCTCTCTCGGACAGGCCATGCAATCTCCTCCCCTGAAAAAAATCGGGCAATGCAAACTCCCTTGCATTACCCTTTATACGACGTTTGTGTGAAAAAATCCTTTTTCTTTTGAAAAAAATTTTTATTTTTTTGAAAAATCGGCGGTCATTCTTCCGTTTCCTCGAGATATCGGCGCTCCGCAGCGCGCTGCGCGCGCACCAGAACGGCCTGCGCGCGGACAAAATCGCCCGCCTCCATGGCGCGCAGCGCGTCGGTGGCGGCGTTGAACAGCAAATGGTACAGCGACTCAAACAGATCCATGCATGCGCTCCCTTCTCCTAGAGAGTATGTGAAAAAGAGCCGGTATTATACGCCGCAACTGAAAAAGCCTGTCATCCTGAGCGAAACGAAGTGGAGCCGAAGGATCCTGGCAGAGCAGCAAAACAAACGCTGTTTGTTCTATCCAGCTCCGACGCCAAGATCCTTCGACTCCGCGCTGACGCGCTCCGCTCAGGATGACAGGAACGGTTCCGTTCAGAAGGTTTTCACTAGTGTGAGCAGATTCTGACCCTCTTCGTATTGATAGCGCATGTCGTCCATGGTCTTTTTGACCATGAAGATGCCAAGGCCGCCGATCTCGCGCTCCTCGGCGGAGAGCGTGACGTCCGGATCCTCGCGCGCGAGCGGATCGTAGGGCATGCCGCTGTCGGCAAAGGTGATCTCCGCGCGGCCGGGCTCTGCCAGCACGCCGATGACGGCGCGGCCCTCGCCGGGGGCGTAGGCATATTTTGCGATGTTGACGAAGATCTCCTCGACGGCGATGTCGATCTGCATCTGCGCCTTCATGGGGCAGTCCGCCTGCTCGAGCTCGGCGTCGACGAACGCGAGCACCTGCGGCAGATTATCCACCTTCGCGTCGATGGTCAGCTTCCGGGCGGCGGAGCCGAGATAGCGGAAGCAGAGCATGGTGATATCGTCAAACTGCTCCGCCTCGCCGACGAAGGCGTCCAGATGCTGCTTGACCGCATCGAGCACGCCGTCGGCGGCGTGTTCGGCGCTGTTGAGCGCTGCGAGCATGCCGTCCGTGCCGAAGAGCGCGAGCGAGGCATTCGTCGCCTCCGTGACGCCGTCGGTATAGAGGAAGAGCTCGTCGCCGGGGGCGAGCTGCAGCTCGTATTCTTGATAGCGCATGCCGTCCATGCCGCCGAGCACAAAGCCGTGCACGTCGCGGAAGATCTGGTACTTCCCGCCGACGCGGCGGATGACGGGATATTCATGCCCCGCGTTCGCGGCCTTGAGATGACCCGTGGAGAGCTCCACGATGCCGAGCCAGGCGGTGACGAACATCTCGGCGGGGTTGTTCTGGCAGATCTGGTGGTTTACGAGCTCGAGCACGCGCGCCGGGGAGGTCTGCTCAATATAGGCGTAGTTCTTGATGAGAATCTTCGACGCCATCATGAACAGCGCCGCGGGTACGCCCTTGCCGGACACGTCCGCCATGACGATGGCGAGATGATCGTCGTCGATGAGGAAGAAATCATAGAAATCGCCGCCGACCTCCTTGGCCGTGTGCATGGAGGCGAAGATGTCAAACTCGCGCCGCTCCGGGAAGGCGGGGAAAATGCTCGGGATCATGCCCTCCTGAATCCGGCTTGCGATGCCGAGCTCGGCGCCGATGCGCTCCTTCTCGCCGGTGACCCGCGTGAGCGTGGCGACGTAATCGCCGAGCTCCTGCTCCATGTCCTTCATGGTGAGGGAGAGGTTCTCAATCTCGTCGCCGGTGGTGATGTGCACCTTGGAGAAATGGCCGCCGGAGCGGTGATCGTCGACACGGTCGCGCGTGTAGGCCGCGGCGGCCTCGGCGAGGGCGTTGATGGGATCGACCACGTTCTTTCGCATGCTGCGGATCGCGAGCAGCGCCGCGATCGCCACGACGGCCAGAAGGATGCTCACATACTGCAGCAGAAAGATGCGTGAGGCGCGGGCGGCGGGGTTCATATCGAGATCCACAAAGGCCATGACGTGACGGCCGTCGAGCTCAAAAAGCTCCGTGGCGGCGGTGCAGCGATAGCCGTACTCCGGATAGCGCGTGATGACCGAGGGCATGGGGTTCACACCGTAATATCGGTCGAGCGCGCCGGCCTTATCGCCGTTGATGAGAGCGGTAACGTCATTCGGGCGGTAGGTCGTCCAGGAGCCAGGCGCAAGGAAGGTATCGGGATTATCGTCGCTGTCGATGAGCATGATTCTGCGGCGGGTCTCCGGCTCGAGCACAGCGACGAAGGCCGCCTTGGCGCCGCCCTCCTCACGCAGCTCGCTGAGAATCCGCTGCAGCTCGCCGAACTCGGCCAGCTGCGTAAAGCCGACCGCCGGCATCTCGTGCCGGTCGATCTCCTCGGGCGTGAGGCTGTCATAAACGGCAAGCATGTCCTCCGCCTCGCGGCGGATGGCGCGCTTATCGAGCCGGTCGACCGCCATTTGGGACAGATGCCACGCCTCGGTGCGGTATTCGCGGTTGACCGTGGCGGTAAAGAGCAGAAAGCCGAAGACAATCGCCGCAACGCTGATGATGAGCATGACGAGCATCAGAGAGCGGAACGTGCGCGCGCTGAGGGAATAATGCCGCCGCTCGCGGCGGCTCATCTCCCTTACGCTTTTGCTTGGCATGGCTTCCCCTCCTTACCAGTCGAGCCGATCCACCTGATCGAGCAGCTCGAGGATATGCTGCTTGTAGCAGGCGATCTCCTGCTGTCCGACGGGATCGGCCAGCCCGCCCCGGCGGATGCGGCGGCGCATGAGGCGCGTATAACCGATGAGCATGGCCTGCTTCGCGCGCAGGGCGCGGGTTTGATCGTCGGCGTCGGCAAAGTACAGCTCCAGCACGAGCTCCCAGATGCGGCGGCAGGTCTCCGCCGAGAAGCCCTGAAACTTCATGGCGACGCTCTCATCGAGCTCAGAGAAGCCGATGAAGGCGTTATAAACCGAGGCGAGCTCGAACACCGGGTGGCCGGTGCAGAGCGTGTCCATGTCGATGAGGATCACCTCGCCGTTCTGGAGCATGACGTTCTTGGTGTGATAGTCGCCGTGCAGCATGGTGAGCTGCTCCGGCACGGCGGCGATGAGATCATGAAGCTTGCGCCACTTCTCCTCCGGCAGATAGTCGCGCAGGAAGTCCGCCCAGTCGAGGGCGACGGCGCGCATCTGCGGCATGACGCCGGGCTTCACGGTCGTGTCGTGGATGAGCTTCATGAGATCGACAAACTGGCGCACATAGCCCTCGAGCCCGTCGGGATCGGCGGCGATGAGCTTGGAGAAGCTCTTGGCGTTCAACAGCTCAAACACGGAGCCGTAGCCCTCGCCGACGCGCACGACGTCATACGGAATCGCCGTCGGCACGCCGAGGACGAAGGCCGTGCGCGCAAGCTCGCGCTCGCGGTGAATGTCCGGCAGCGCGTCGGGGTTATAATAGACCTTCACAATCGTATCGGGGTCGATGCGGTAGACCTTGCCGTTGGCGCCCTGACCGATGACCTCGCAGCCGTCGACGGAGATGCGGCGGTAGGCCTTCGAGATCGGCATCATCTCGGTGAAGCCCGTCATCTCGAAAATCTCATACACGTCGGAGGAGGCGTTGATCATCTCCATGCCGGCGAAGCGCTTGCGCAGGCGCAGCAGCACGCGCAGGCCCGCGGAGGAAATGTACTCCAGCTCGCTCAGATCGAGCGTGAGCGCACGTCCGGCATAATCGCCGAGCGCGGCGGCGGCCTCCTGCTCCGTCTCGGCGGCGTTCGTGCTGGTGATGCGGCCGGCGAGCTGCAGAACGGGCACGCCGTTTTCGGTTTTCATGGTAACTGACATGGTGATACCTCTATTCTGTATAGGTTTCCAGATCCAATTCGTTTTCCTTGTTGGCGACGATGACGCAGACGGCGACGTCGCCGATGGCGTTGCTGGCGGTGCGCGTGAGATCGAGAATCTGATCCACGCCGAAGAGGAGCGCGAGCGCCGTGGGCGGGATGCCCATCATCATGGCGAGCGAGGACACCGAGAGCATGCCCGAGTTCTGCACGGCGGCGGCGCCGCCGGAGAGGAAGAAGGCCATGACCCCGATGAGAAGCAGGATGTCCGGCGTGAGGTGCACGCCGAAGAGCTGCGCCATAAGCACGCTGCAGACGACCATATGGATCGCGGAGCCGTCCATGTTCACGCTCGCGCCGAGGGCGGCGGAAAAAGACGCCACACGCTCGGAAACGCCGAGCTGATGGGTGCACAGGCCCACGACCTTCGGGAGATATTCCCCGCTGCTGGCCTGCGGATTGACCCGGCGGAAGAACCGGAGGGTCTTGCGCGCGTAGGGCCCGGATTTCACGCGGCCGAAGACGCGGATCATGAGGTTATAGACGATGAACATGATCGCGCAGCCGACAAGCTCCACCAGCACCAGCAGCAGAATCATCGGCAGCGGGCGGAAGGCAAAGCGGGCGGCGAGACTCGCCGTGGCGATGAACGTGAGAATCGGCACGATGAGGGCGATGAGCGCAATGATCGTCTGAAACATCTGATTGAGCGCGCCGATGATTTTGCGCAGCGGCTCCGACTTTTCGCCCACGAGACCCATGGCGACGCCGGTGACGACCGCCATGAGCAGCACCTCCGGCATGTTGCCCGAGAGGATCGGCTCCACGAGATTGACCGGCACCAGCGAAAGGATAAAGTCGCGCAGATCCGGCGCGTCGAAAAACGCCTCGTCCATCGGCGTGCCCAGAAGATAATTGTCCGAGAGAAAATGCGTGAACACCGGCAGCGCGAGCGCGAAGCCCACGAGGATGGCAATGATCGTGGTGAGCGAATAGAGCCGCATGATCCGACCGCCCATGCGCCCGGTGTCGGAGAGGCTGGAGAGACTGGTGATGCTGTCGACCACGGCGCAGAACACCGCCGGCACGACCATGGCCGCCATGGCGTTCATGAAGATCCGCTCGATGAGGCTGAACACGTTCTCCTCCAGCCACTCGACGGTCTCGGACGGGAACATAACGTGCATCAGCAGGCCGATCACCAGACCGATGATGAGGGCGACGAGGGAGTAGACGATATACTTCTTCTCCTCCGTGTGGACGTGGATGGTGACGACGTTCTTCCCTTCCACACGGTGGTAGTTGAGCAGATGCTTGTGCGCGCGGAGGATCATCGTGCGGTAATAGTCCTCCGTACCCGCCGACCAGTTCTGCGTCTCGCTGATGGGGTCGTGCTCCGGGCCGGCGGCGGAGAGCGACACGCTGAGCTTGCCGAAGCTGCGCTGCACCCTCGCCGTGACCGGCGCATCCGGCATGGTCTCGGAGAACTTGACCGTGATCTCCTCCACGAGCAGCAGCGTCTGGCGGATCTCCTTGTCGGTGGCCCGCTGGGCACGGAGCGCCTCGCGCAGCGCCTCGCTGACGGTGCCGAGCTGCCGGAGATCTACCTCAAAGGTCTGCGCCATGGGTTATTCGATCGTGAGAATGCCGGAGAAGCCCGTGATCTCAAAGACCTCCATGACGCTCTCGTTCACGCCGGTGAGCTTCATGCTGCCCTGCTTGCTCATGGTCTTCTGCGCAGAGAGCAGCACGCGCAGACCGGCGGAGGAGATGTAATCCAGCGCGCTGAAATCGAGCACCAGCTCCTTCACGCCGGGCAGCGCCTCGCGGAGCGCAGCGTCGAGCTCCGGCGCGGTGGTTGTATCGAGGCGGCCGGAAACGGCCACGTCCAGACGGTTTTCCGTCAGTTCTTTGCGAATATCCATAATACGTTCGGTTCCTTTCTTCCCCGTCGGGAATGGTATGGGCGGTGCAATGCACAAAATCCCGCATATCACTATACCACAATTCGTTTTGATTCTCAATGGTTTTGCGCCGAATTTCTGTCATTTTCAGAATACTGAAAAAATGCCTGCAGCCGCTTGTATTCGACGATGCAACGTGGTATTCTGTTTCCGCACGGTTCGTTGGGGGCCGTGCGGTTTGAGGGCAAAACGGAAAGGAGTCATGAAAACATGAAAAGGATCATTTGTCTGATCGCCGTGCTGGTCATGGCGCTCTCGCTCGCCGCCTGCGGCGCGAGAAATACCGAACCCGCCGGCTCGGAGATCGAGCCGGATGACGGACAGAACCCCGTGATGAACTTCATCGGCATCTACGGACACGACCGCGCCTCCGTCATGGTCGAGCCCGACGGCGAGGACGGCGCGAAGATCACCGTCACCTGGCCCAGCAGCGCCGCCGAGAACGCCGAATGGGTCATGAGCGGCACGTTCGACGCCGAGACGCTGACCGTCGCCTACACGGACTGCGTCAAGACCGTCTACGTCTGGAACGCGCAGGGCGAGATTGAATCCGAGACCGTCGCGTATGAAAACGGCGAGGGCACCGTCACCTTCTCCGACGGCGAAGCGCTCACCCTCACATGGGATGACGCGCAGGAGCACATCGCGGACGGAACGGTGTTTGAGTACGCGTCACTCGGAGAGTGACCATGAAAAAAGAGAGCCGACGATCGGCTCTCTTTTTATATTACCGCTTCGTCTGCAGCTGCCGCAGGGCGACGACGAAGCTGATGCCGACGGCGATGGCGAGGGCGGCCTGCATGGTCTGCGAGCCGTAATGGCGCGCATCAGGCAGATTGCCGCGCACGGCGCTGGCCATGGCGTAATAGAGGCTGCTGCCGGGCACGAGCGGGATGATCGCCGGCACGACGAAGATCGTGGCGGGCGTTTTGCGCAGGTGCGCGAGCGCCTCGGCATAGAACACGGCGAAGCCCGCCGCCATGATGCAGGGCAGAAACCCCTCGCGCAGCAGCGCGCCGACGGCGAGATAGACGCCCCATGTGAGCACGCCGCCGAGGCTCGCCCAGAGCAGGTGGCCCTTTCGCATACCGAACAGGAGCGAGAAGCCCATCGAGCCGAGAAAGGCCGTGATCAGCTGGATGACGGCTGTTTTCAGATCCATATGCGCGCCCTCCTCAAAGCAGAATGTCGCAGATGCGCATGGCGACCATGAAGCCGCCGGCGAGCGAGCCCGCCCAGAGCAGGCTGTCCGCAAGGCGCACAAGACCGGAAATCGTGTTGCCGAGGAGAATGTTGCGCACGGCGTTCGTCATGGCGAGGCCCGGGATGAGCAGCATGATATCGCCGATGAGGATCTTGTCCATATGCAGCGCCGGAATAACGGCGCTCACGAGCTCCGCCGCGACGCCGATGAGAAACGAGACCAGAAGGTTTCGCGCGACGGTGTTGATCTCCGTGCGGTCGAGCCGCAGCTGCATGAGGCAGATCGCAGCGCCGAGCACGGCGGCGGCGAGGCCATCCCAGACGGTGCCGCCGAAAAACACCGCAAAGCTCCCTGCGGCGAGAACGCTGCCGAGAAGCTGCACCGGAAAAGGCTTGCGCCCGGCGGCGACGGCGTCGATCCGCGCGCGCAGATCCGAGATCTCCAGCGGCTCGGCGCAGACGGCGCGGCTGAGCGCATTGAGCTTCTCCAGGCGGTAGAAGTCCGTGCCGTCGTCGCGGCTGATGCGGCGCGTCTCGGTGACGGCGTCGAAGCCGGGAAATTCCATCGTGAGGCTGATGATCGACGTGATGACAAACACGTCCGTCTCCTGCGCGCCGTAGGCTCTGCCGATGCGCGAGAGCGTGTCCTCCACGCGGCTGATCTCCGCCCCGCAGCCGAGCAGCAGCTGCCCCATGTCCAGAATGCAGTCGAGCAGCTGCCCCTGGCGTTCCTTTGTGAGCTCCATCTTTTCCCCTCCCCCCTTCTTCGTGGGTTATGCTAACCATAGCATATCCCATAGGAAAAGAAAAGCCAAAACCGCTGCGGGTTTAGGGCGGCTCTGACAAGGAAGCATCAGGTTTTGAGCGGCCCTATTCCGCCCATCCTTCATGAAAAAATCCGGAAATCCACCAAGGATTCCCGGTTTTTTTCATTTTGCCTGAACGAAATATGGCTCGCTCAAAACTGCTTCGCACCTCAAAAAGAGAGATTTCGGTGTCAGACGAGGCGAAAAACGCAGAAATACTTGTGTGTATTTCGAGTATTTTCAACGAAGTATGGCATCGAAAGATCCTTTTTGAGGCTGGTACTGCCTTATCAGAACCGCCCTTTTGGCTTTCATTTTATTCGCTGATCGGAACCAGCGTATTGGTGATCCACGCTTTGTCCGACTGCAGCAGCTGCTTGGCCTGCGTCATGACGGCATCGTGGCGGATCGCGTCGAGCGGGATCTCGTCCATGTCTGCGGTGACGGCCATATCGGTAATCGCCCAGTAGGCCGTGGCGTTGCGGAGCACCGCCTCCTGCGTGCCGCCGAGGCGGTAGGCGTTCCAGCTGTCGGCAAGCGGGATGCGGCGGCAGCTGTTATACGGCGCGGGGTCGGCGCAGTAGAAGGTGTCGCCCTCATAGTCCGTGAGAAACACGGCGTGCGGCACGCCGCCGCAGTAGAACTCGATGCCCTCGGGGTGCTCGTCGAGCACGGCCTTAAGCTCGTCCGCCGTGATGCCGGAGAGCTCCGTGCGCTCCACATGGATGGAGGCGTAGTCCGTCTCAAACGACCACTGGAACAGAATGCCCTGCCCCCAGAGCCAGCAGGCATTGGCCGCCTCGCTCTCGCCGATCTCACTCCAGTGGCTGCTGCCGTTCAGATAGAGCGCCGAGCGCAGGAGCATCGCCGCCGAGGTCATCGTGCAGATGCCGGAGCGCGACTGCTCCAGATAGAGCGTCTGCGGCAGAACCTCCGCCGCCTGCGCCGGCACGGAGAGCGCCGCAAGCAGGCCGAAGCAGAGGATGGTTATCATCAAAATGCTGAGAATACGTTTTTGTTTTAGTAAAATTTGCATAAAAGCTCCTTTCTGAAAACGCCGCCCATTATAGCAAAGGATTATGGAAACCGCAATGTGCAATTTAAACGAAATGTTTACAGCGCGCTCTTGACAGCCGGGCTCATTTCACTATAATAGTTACGAAACTGTAATCAATTTGTGAATATTTCCAAATAGTGTAAGAAGGAGCACCGACTTCATGAACGAAATCTACGTCACAGGCCACCGCAACCCGGACACCGATTCGATTGTGGCGGCGATGAGCTACGCCGCGCTGCAGAACGCGCTCGGCCGCCGCGAATATGTGGCGGCGCACCTCGACCACATCAACGACGAGACGCGCCGCATGCTCGACCGCTTCGGCTTTGAGCCGCCGGTGGCGATCTCGAATGTGCGCACGCAGGTGCGCGATCTGGATTTTGACACGCCGCCCGCGCTCGACGCCTCCGTGACGATGGACCGCGCCTGGCGCATCATGCTCGAGCAGCGCATCTCCGTCGTGCCCGTGACGACGGAGGACGGCAAGCTCCACGGCATGCTCTCCGCCGGCGATATTGCGAGCTATGACATGCGCTCCATTTCGGACAACCATGTGGAGAATCTGCCGCTGTTCAACCTCCTGAGCGTGCTCGAGGGGCGCGTGCAGGGCGAGGGCGACCCCGTGGACACCGTGTCCGGCACGGTCTCCATTGCGGTGCCGCAGAGCATCGAGAATCTGCTCTTCGAGGGGCAGGATCACGTCGTGATCTGCGGCGACCAGCCGGATATGATCCGCCGCGCGCTGGAGCATCAGGTCTCCTGCCTCATTCTCTGCCAGACGGACGTGCGCCCCGAGTGGCTCGAGCACGTCGGCCGCACCTGCGTGATCTCCACGCCGTTTGACGCGGCGAAGGTGGTGCGTCTGGTCTATCAGGCGATCCCCGTGACCCGCGCCTGCCAGACGGATGGCCTCGTGAGCTTCCATCTGGACGATTACATCGACGACGTGCGCGAGGAGGTGCTCAAGAGCCGCTACCGCTGCTACCCGGTGCTCGACGAGAACGACCGCGTCGTCGGCACACTCAGCCGCTATCACCTGCTGCGCCCGCGGCGCAAGCGCGTCGTGCTCGTGGATCACAACGAGCGCGCGCAGGCCGTGCCGGGTCTCGATCAGGCGGAGATTCTCGAGATCATCGACCACCACCGCCTCGCGGACATTCAGACCTCGCAGCCGGTGCGCATGCGCAACGAGCCCGTGGGCAGCACGAACACGATCATCGCGGGCATGTATCAGGAATACGGCGTGATGCCGAGCCCGAACATGGCGGGGCTCATCGCGGCGGCCATTCTCTCCGACACGGTCATCTTCAAATCCCCCACCTGCACGAAGCGCGACATTGACATGGCCGAGCGCATGGCGCGCATCGCGAAGGTCTCGCTCGAGGAGGTCGGCAAGGATCTCTTCTCCGCCTCCGGCTCGGACGACAAGAGCGCCGAGGAGCTCTTCCTCGCGGACTTCAAGGAATTCCACATCGCCGAGCAGAAGCTCGGCGTGAGCCAGATCACCTGCGTGGACTCCGCGCGGCTTTTGGAGCGCAAGGCGGAGTTTCTCGAGCTCATGGCGGGGCTGCGCAAGACCAACCGCTATGACATGGTCATTCTCATGCTCACGGACGTGCTGCTCGAGGGCACGCAGCTGGTGTATCTCGGCAGCGACGACACGATCAGCCGCGCCTTCTCCAGGGAGCCGCACGACAACGCGCTCTTCCTCCCCGGCGTGATGAGCCGGAAAAAGCAGATCATCCCAATGCTCACGGCTCTCTGGGGATGATACCCGCCCAGGCATAAACAGGCATAAAAATTGTGAGGCGAATTCGCACCCATTGCGAATTCGCCTCACATTTATTTTGATTTCAATCAGGATTCCTTTGCGCCGAGCAGGGCGAGGGCGACGCCTGCCGCCGTAACGGCGCAGGCGATCCAGAGCGTCTGCGGCACGGTGAGCGTATCATAGAGTCTGCCGGCGATGAGGCTTGCCAGCACGGCGCCGACGGTGGTCATGCTGTAGGCAAGGCTCTGCGCTTTGGCGCTGTCTTCAAACGGAACGGTCTCGGCCACAAAGTCGACAATGACCGCCGTATAGAGCGCGAAGGACGGCGC
>JBGUHV010000235.1:0-7482 GCA_045112425.1 Oscillospiraceae bacterium | reverse complement strand
CCCCCCGCAGCGGCATGGAGAGAGTCATGCGATACATGGCATGATCGCACGATATATGAAAGTGATGCAAATGAAGAAAGGCCAAAGGGGAGGGGCGCGGGGAGAACCAGACCACGTTCTCCCCGCTCATTGGGAAGGGGGCTGTAAGGGCGCGGACCAAAACGCCCGTACATGGAAGTGAGACTTGAAAACCATCTGACGATCAAAGCATAGCATAGGTGAAATCACTGCACAAGCTACCCCCGGGGATGTTTTTTGAAAAAAGATTTTTCCTTGTATTTTCAACGATTTAAGGCGATAAAATCTGCCCTCAAATCCTCCATCCCCCCGATACAGAGGCATTTGAGAGTTCAGGAAATGCCGTGAATTTCTATCCCCCGGGGTAGCTTGTGGAGGCGGTACGGGTGTGATATGGTGAAACCATCCCGAAAAACGACAGAAAGGATGATTTTCATGCACGATCACGAACATACGCACGATACTGCGGCGGCCCATGTCCACGCGCATCCGCATGGCGAGGCCAAAGCCATGAGCCCCGAAGAGACGCTCGCGCTGCTGAACTACATGCTGGATCACAACCGGCACCACGCGGACGAGCTGCACGACGTCTGCCACAGTCTGGAGACAAACGGCAAGGCCGCCGCGGCGGAAAAGCTCGCCGAGGCGCTGCATTACTTCGACCACAGCAATCTTCTGCTCGCCGAGGCGGTCGTTCTCGCGAAGGAAGACTGAAAACAGGGAGGTATGAATATGGATTCTATGCCCAGCAAAGTGGAACTGTTCGAGAAAGGCTATAACTGCTGCCAGATCATCGCGGTCTATCTCGCGCCGGTCTGCGGCTTTGACGCCGAGGAGATCAAGGACTCGTTCAACATCATGTGCGACACCTGCGGCGGAACGTGCAGCACCCTGCGCGGCGGCACCTACTGCCTCACCGCCTGGGCAAAAAAGCAGGGCTATGACCACGATCAGACCCGTGCTCTGGTCGATCGGCTGTATGACGCCTTCAAGGAAAAGCACGGCGGCATCCTGTGTAAGGAAATCGCGAAGAACGACCTTATGGTCTGCGCCGGCTTTGTCGACACCGTCGTGGAGCTGACGAAGCAATTGATTGCGGAGGGAAAAACTGCTTAATCGAAGCGGGGATATTGTCTGATATTCCCGCTTCTTTGTAAAATTTTCACAAAAATCTAAAAATCCTTATTTTTTATCCCCGGGGGTAGGTTGCGAGCGTTTGTCAACATTGTGTATACTTACCACAATAGCATATGGAGGTGGCAGCGGTGGATCAAACTAACATCACCATGAAAGAACGCAAGCTGCTCAATCTGATTCGAGAGATCGGCTTCGGCGAGCTCAAGGTTTTCATCGCGGACGGCCAGCCCGTCCGGGTGGAGGAGATCAAAAAGAGCGTAAAGCTTTGAATCTGAATAACTGACCGACTGAACAACAGCAGGTCCCGTTTCATGCCCAATGGGCGTGGTATGGGGTCTGTTTATTTTTTTGCAAGAAATCAGGTGATCTCATGGCACATCAGATGGATCTGGATACCATCGCCGCCTTCTGGAACGGCCGCGCGGCGGAGTTTGACAGCGAGCATGACACAGAGGATCTGGCGCTCTGGAGCCGGACGCTGGAGCAGGCGATCGGTCTGAACGGCGCCGGCTCGGTTCTGGACGTCGGAACCGGCACGGGCTTTCTGGCGCTGCTGCTCGCGAAGCTCGGCTATACCGTAAGCGGCGTGGACATCGCGGCAGATATGCTTGCGCAGGGCGTCGAAAAGGCGAAATGCTTCGGTCTGAACGTCGATTTTCGCGAGGCTGCCTGCGAGCGGCTCCCCTTTGCCGACGAGACGTTTGTCGCCGTGGTCAACTGCCGCGTCATGTGGACGCTGACCGCGCCGGAGGAAGCGGTGCGGGAATGGAAGCGCGTGCTGAAGCCCGGCGGGAAGGTGATCTCGTTCATGCGCATGATGGACATGACCGGCGGCGATTTTTACGGCGGGATCGACCTCCCCCTGACCGTCGGAACGCGGGAGGCCTATTGCGAGGTCTATGACGCCGCAGGTCTCAAGCGCATTACGGTGACGGAACTGCCGGAGGCCATGAGCTCGCAGGAGCCGCACTGGACGATGTTTGTCGGGACGAAGCCATGAGAATCACGAGCTTATCCAAACGAATCATCCGCCGCATCGGGCTGCTGATCCTGGTCATGTTTATCCTCTCGCTCGTCGTGTTCTTCCTGGCGCGTCTCGCGCCCGGCGATCCGCTGCAGTCGTTTTACGGCGATCAGCTGGACTCCATGACGCAGGAGGAAATTGACGCCGCGCGCGTCCGGCTCGGCCTGAACGACGGGCTGGTGCAGCAGTATATCCGCTGGTTCACCAATGCCCTGCACGGCGAATTCGGCATCTCCCTCAAGCACAAGCAGCCGGTCATGAATGTGGTCAAGCCCCTCATCGGCAACACGCTGCTGCTGGGTGTGCTGGCCTATGCGGCGGTGTTCGGGCTTGCGACGGTGCTCGCGGTGTTCTGCGTGCTGCACGAGGAGCGGTTTCTGGATCGGCTGATCTGCCGCATCGGCACGGTATTTTATTACACGCCTGGATTCTGGCTGGGCGTCGTGCTTGTGCTGATCTTCGCGGTGAACCTCGGCTGGTTTCCAAGCAGCGGCGCGTATGACATCGGCATGAAAAACAATCTCGGCAACCGCATCTCCCATCTGGTGCTGCCGCTGTTTGTCATGATCGCGAGCCATCTCTGGTACTACGCCTATATGATCCGCAATAAGCTGCTCGACGAGGTGCGCAAGGACTATGTCCTCCTCGCCAAGTCCAAGGGCTGCACGCGGCGGCAGATCGTCTGGAAGCACTGCCTGCGCAACGTCGCGCCCACCATCGTGAGCATCATGGCCATCTCCATTCCCCACGTCACCGGCGGCACGGTCGTGGTGGAATCGGTGTTCAGCTATCCCGGCATCGGCAACCTCGCCGTGGAGGCCGCAAAGTACCATGACTACAATCTCCTGATGGTGGATGTGCTGATCACGGGCTTTGCCGTGTTCGTATCGAGCTTCATCGCGCAGACGATCAACGAGGAGATCGACCCGCGCATGAAAGAAATGGAGACGATCCAATGGTAGAAACAACTTTGGAGCGCACCTCTGATTTTGAAATTGTCGGCGCAGGCTTTCGGCACCATGAGCCGAAGGAGCAGACGCCCACGCTCCGCCAGCGCCTGAAGGGCAAGCCCATCCTCGCCGCGGTAATCCTGCTGGTGATCGTGCTGGGCTGCATCTTCGCGCCGTACATCGCAAATCACGATCCCACAAAATACTATTATGACGCCACGAGCCTTGCCCCGAACGGGGAATATTACTTCGGCACCGACTCGCTCGGCCGCGACCTGTTTTCCATCATGTTTTACGGCGGACGCTCGTCCCTGACGATCGGCGTGCTCGGCGCTGCCGTGGTGGCGCTGCTCGGCATCACCTACGGCACGCTCAGCGGCACGGCGTCCGACCGCGTGGACGGGCTGCTTATGCGCATCATGGAGCTCTTCGGTGCGATCCCGGGCATCCTGCTGATCCTCATCATCACGGCGGTGTTCCCGGCGGGCAATGTCATCTCCATGTCGCTCGTCGTGGGCATCACGGGCTGGTTCGGCCTCGCGCGTATTGTGCGCGGCGAGGTGCGGCAGATCCGCAACACGGAGTATGTGCTCTATGCCCGCAGCATCGGCGGGAAATTCTTCTATGTCATGCGGCGGCATCTGGTGCCGAATTTCCTCTCGGCGATCATGTTCGTCGTCGTCTCCAGCGTCAGCTCCTGCATCACCACGGAGTCCACGCTCAGCTTCCTCGGCCTCGGCCTGCCGCTGGACGTGCTCTCCTGGGGCAGTATGCTCTCGCTCGCCAACCGGGCGCTGATCCTCAACACCTGGTGGGTCATCATCATTCCCGGCCTCTTCCTCGTGATCACGCTGCTGTGCATCACGGATCTCGGCAACTATCTGAGAAAAGAGACCAACCGCAAATCCAGCAATCTTTGATTGTGAACGCAGCAGATGCGCTCATATAAAATCTATCATTGGAGGTACGAAATGAAACACACAAGATCCCTGATCGCGCTGCTTCTGGTTCTCGTGCTGTGCTTCTCGCTGGCCGCCTGCGGCAGCAAGGAGGAGCCCGCTCCGGCAGGCTCCGCCGAGGCGGAGACCGAAGCGGCAGAGGAAAGCGGCGGCATGAACGCGTCCAACACCCTCGTCTATGCCGGCGAAAACGAGGACACCATCAACCCGCTGCTCACCAACCACGATGAGATCACCGACGTCATCTTCTCCGGTCTGATGAAGTATGACGGAAACGGCAAGCCCGTGACCGATCTCGCCACCGAGTACAGCTACGACGCGGACACCTTCACCTATGTCTTCAAACTGCGTGACGGCGTCAAGTGGCACGACGGCGAGCCCTTCACCGCAGAGGACGTGGTCTTCACCTACGACGAGCTGACCCACGACGACACCCTCTCCAGCAGCCTGCGCTCGGACTATGAGGACATTGTCAGTGTCGAGGCCACCGGCGACAATGAGGTCACCATCAAGCTTAGCCAGTATGACGCGAACATGCTCGGCTACTTCACCATCGGCATCGTTCCCAAGCACCTGCTCGAGGGCGAGGACATTTCCACCTGCTCCTTCAACCAGGCGCCTGTCGGCACCGGACGCTATAAGTTCGTCGAGTGGGACGCCACCGGCGGCATGATCACCATGCAGGCGAACGCCGACTACTACGACAAGGTTCCGAACATTGAATATCTGGTCTACAAGACCGTCGCCGTTGAGAGCACGAAGGCCACCATGCTGCAGTCCGGCGAGGCGGATCTCGCCTGGCTGAACGCCAACTACGCCGCGCAGTTTGAGGGCAAGGACGGCTACAACGAGTGGATCTTCACCACCGCCGACTACCGCGGCGCCTCCATGGCCATGACCTCGGACTTCTGGGCCCAGAATGCGGACTCCATCGGCGTGCTGAACTACGCCATCGACAAGGAGACCATCGTCAAGAACGTGCTCAACAGTCAGGGCTGCACCGCTTACAGCCCCATCCAGCTCAACCCCCTGGGCTCCAACAAGGACGCCGACATCTACACCTATGATCTGGACAAGTTCGCCGAGGAAATGGCGAAGCTCGGCTGGGTCAAGGGTGACGACGGCATCTATGAGCGCAACGGCACCAAGTTCCATTTCACGATCCAGACCCGCGACTATGAGGAGGAGCGCGTCGACATCGCCAACATGATGAGCACCATGCTCAAGGAGGCCGGTGTGGACATGGAGGTCGTGCTCGTGACGAAGTTTGACTGGCAGGCGGGCTACAACGGCTTCCTCGCCGGCTTTGCCACCCAGTTTGACCCCGATATGGCCTTCAAGCAGTTCACCTCCACGGGCAGCAGCAACAGCATGAAGTACTCCAATCCCAAGGTGGACGAGCTGCTGACCGCCGCCCGCCACGAGGCGGACGAGGCTGCGCGCAAGGACCTCTACGGCCAGTTTGAGGTCGAGTATGCCCAGAATCCGGGCGTACTGCTCGTCGCGTATCTGGACGGCAACTATGTCGGTACCAGCGCGCTGAGCGGACTCGATACCACCCGCGTCCTCGGCCACCACGCCGTCGGCGTCATGTGGAACATCGAGGAGTGGACGCTCGACAGATAATCGAAATCAAGAAAACGCTTCAGGCCGTCAGACACAGGGCTGGCGGCCTGAAAACGAGGTGTTGCTATGTCTGAACCTGTTTTGGAGCTGAAGGATCTGGCGGTGAGCTTCCGCACGCCGAAGGGCGAGGTGGAGGCCGTGCGCGGCGTGGATCTTACCGTAAACGAGGGAGAGATCCTCTGTCTGGTCGGCGAGTCCGGCTGCGGAAAGACCGTGCTGTGCCAGTCGGTCATGCACCTGCTGCCGAAGTATTCCTTCGTCAAGCGCGGCAGCATGTCTGTCTGCGGCGAGGATATCACGCAGTATTCCGAGCGGCAGATGCGGCATATCCGCGGCAGAAACTGCTCCATGGTGTTTCAGGATCCGCTCACCACGCTCAATCCGACGATCCCCATCGGCAAGCAGATCATGGAGGCGATCCGTAAGCAGGAGAAGGTCTCCCGCGAGGAGGCGTCGCACCGCGCCATGGAGCTGCTGGATCTGGTCGGCATCGAGGATGCGGCGCATCGCTTTTCGCTTCAGCCGCATTTCTTCTCCGGCGGCATGCGCCAGCGCTGCGTGCTGGCCATTGCGCTGGCGTCCAATCCGAAGCTGCTCTTTGCCGACGAGGCGACCACCGCGCTGGACGTCACCGTGGAGGCGAAGATTCTCGATCTTCTGCGGGAGATCCGGCAGAAAACCGGCATCGCGATCGTGTTCATCTCCCACGATCTCGGCGCCGTGGCGCGCATCGCCGACCGCGTGGCGGTCATGTATGCCGGAAAAATCGTGGAGATCGGCACGGCGGACGAGATCTTTTATGATCCCCGCCATCCCTATACCTGGGGGCTGCTGTCGTCTCTGCCTGCGCTGGCGGCAGAATCCGGCGAGCTGCGCCCGATTCCTGGCATGCCGCCCTCGCTTTTGGATCCGCCGCCGGGCGACGCCTTTGCCGAGCGCAACGAATATGCCCTCGCGATCGATTATGAGCAGATGCCGCCCATGTTTCCCGTGAGCGACACGCATTTTGCCGCCACATGGCTCCTGGATCCGCGCGCACCGCGTGTCGATCCGCCAATCCGTTTGAAAGCCGGGAGTGGAAAATGGACAAAAACCTGATTTTAGAGGTGCGGGATCTCAAGCAGCATTTCCGCATCAACGACCGTCTGACCATCAAGGCCATTGACGGCGTCACCTTCGGCATCCGGCAGGGCGAGGTGTTCGGTCTGGTAGGGGAGAGCGGCTGCGGCAAATCCACGTTTGCCCGTTCCGTCACCGGGATCTACCGACCCACAGAGGGCGAGGTCTTCTATCGCGGCGCATTGGTCTCCGGCAAAGCTGCGGACGCCGCAGCAGTCCGTCAGCGGCAGACGGAGCTGCAGACCGTATTTCAGGACTCTGCCGCCTCGCTCAATCCGCGCATGACGGTGGAGGAGATCATCCTCGAGCCGTTTCGCATCCTGCCGAACCGGCCGGATCCACAGACGCAGGGGGAAAAGCTGCTGCAGCTGATGAAGGATGTCGGCATGGCGCAGACCTATCTGCAGAAGCGCCCCGGCGAGCTCTCCGGCGGTCAGCGTCAGCGCGTGGCCATCGCCCGCGCCCTGATTACCGACCCCGCGGTTGTGGTGGCGGACGAGCCGGTGGCGTCGCTGGATATCTCCATTCAGGCACAGATCATCAGCCTGTTTCAGCATGTGCAGCGCGAGCACGGCTTTACCTTTCTGCTCATTGCACATGATTTGTCGGTCGTGCGGTTCATCTGTGACCGCGTGGGCGTCATGCTCCA
>JBGUHV010000234.1:0-9244 GCA_045112425.1 Oscillospiraceae bacterium | reverse complement strand
ATGCGCTCGTTGACCGCGTTTCTCGCGGAAACGCTCGCCGCCGTGCGCATGGCGGCAAAGGCGTTTCCGCCGCTGATGACGCGCTGCTCCACGCTCATGCGGGTCTGGCGCAGAATGTTGAACATGTCGTTCAGATTCGTAAAGTCCGTGCGATTGAGCAGCTCATCGAGCAGGGCAACGGCGTCGGCCTTGCGCTCGGGCAGGAGCGCCACGGTGAAGCAGAGCTTCGGGTGCGCCTCGGTGAGGCTGCCGTCCGGCGCGAAGACCGGCGCGCTGATGACGAAGCGGCCGAGCTTGCCCTCGATCTCGCTGCGGATGCCGAGGATGGAAAAGTGCTCCGTGGCGAGCTCGCCGATCAGGCCCGAGAAGAAGCTCGTGCAGTCAAGCTCGGCGTCCGTCAGATCCGAGAGATCGAAGAAGAGATCGAGATAGACGATGCCGTCCGTCTCCTCCGGCTGGTGGATGACGGGCACGCCGTCCAGCGAAAGGACATTCTGCGCGATGGGCACGGCCCGCTCCGGAATGTCCGAGAGCGAGAGGCGCGGCAGCGTTTTGAGCTGCTCGGGCGTGTCCTCCTGCGCCTGACGGGCGCGGAGGGTCCGGAACTCGGCGAGCACCTGCGCAATCTCGGCGTCATCCCAGCCCGCCTTGATGGCGGCGCAGCGCTCCGCCTCTCGCTCGGCGCGCTCGGCGCCGAGGGTCTTGGACGGGAGCATGACGAGGCTCGCGCGGTGCGGGTTTTCCAGCAGCGTGCGGCGCAGGAACGATTCAAACCAGCCGTCGTCGATCTTCGCGCGCAGGGAGCGGAAAATCTCGTCATAGAAGAACACCTGCGCCGGGTCTCCGCCGTAAAGCCAGGTGTTGAGGCTGTTCATGGCGAAGACAAGGCCGCGCGGATAGGAGCCGAAGTCCTTTTCGCGCGTGGTGAATTCGAGGTTGTTCAGGAGACTGTGCAGGCGGTTGTGGTCCAGACCGGTCTCGGCGAGCTGCGTGAGCGTCTCGCGCACGAGGGAGAAGATCTCGTCCTTCTTTGCGGGATCGGCGTTCTTGGCCACAAAGGCGGCGTACTGCTGCGCCATGCCGTCGGTGAGTGTGAAGGTGATGTCCTCGGCGAGCGAGCGGTCGAGCAGCGCCTTGGTCAGCGGGGATTCGTTCGTGCCCGCGATCACGTCCGTCAGGACGGAGAAGGCGAGCGTCTCCTCGATCTCGTCGAAGCGCATGAGCCCCCAGCCGAGGGCGAGATACGCCTTGTTCTGCGCATCCTCGTCCGGCCCGAGCTCATATTCGCAGACGCGCTCCGGCGGCGCCACAGGCGGCTGCGGCGGAATGTCGGCGTTCACGTCAATGCGGTCATAGGGCTGCAGGAAGGAATCGAGCTTTGCGAGCACGGCGTCGAGATCCATCTGCCCGTCGAGGATGATGCGGGCGTTGGACGGATGATAAAACCGCGCGTGCGCCGCGAGATAGTCCTCATACGTCAGCTCCGGAATGTGCTCCGGGTGTCCGCCGGACTCGAAGCCATAGCAGTTATCGGGGAAGATGAGCCGCTCGAGCTCGGAATAGAGCACGGTCTCGGGCGAGGCGTAGGCGCCCTTCATCTCGTTATAGACCACGCCGTTGCGGCGGAGCTCTCCCTCGGCGTCGTCCAGCTCAAAGTGCCAGCCCTCCTGCCGGAAGGCGTGGGGGTCGGTGATGCTCAGCGGGTGCAGAACGGCGTCCATATAGACGTCGATCAGGTTCAGAAAGTCCTGCGCGTTTCGCGAGCAGACCGGGTACATGGTCTTGTCCGGGAAGGTGAAGGCGTTGAGAAACGTGGCCATCGAGCTCTTGAGCAGGTTCACAAACGGCTCCTTCACCGGGTACTTTTCCGAGCCGCAGAGCACGCTGTGCTCGAGAATGTGAAACACGCCCGTGTCGTCCTGCGGAATCGTCTTGAAGGCGATGGCGAAGGTCTGATTGTCGTCCGCGCGGTCGAGCCAGATGAGGTCAGCGCCGTTTTTCTCATATTCCATGCGCCAGAGCGTGGCGCGGATCTCCGGCAGAGGCTGCGAATATTTCACGCGAAAGCCATGGAGCAGATCGTTGGGCTGCAGAGTCATAAGCGGTATCTTCCTTTGCGTTTATTCCGATTCAACGGTGAGGCGGCGCACCTCGTCGAGCGTGAGACCGTGCTCGCGCGCGATGGCGGCGAGATCGTCGTACTCCGCCTTGGTTTTCTTCGCGCCGTAGCCCTCGGAGCGCTTGACGCGCACGGGGCCGT
The DNA here is from genome assembly GCA_045112425.1 of Oscillospiraceae bacterium. GTDB lineage: Bacteria > Bacillota > Clostridia > Oscillospirales > Oscillospiraceae > CAG-103. The sequence continues at coordinate 6,984 of JBGUHV010000234.1, read as the reverse complement.
ACGGGGTCGTGACCTCCCCGCTCTCGCGGCGGAGCACCCAGCGGCGGCAGACCGATTCGCGGATGCCGATGGTGCTCGTATGGCGAAAGAGCAGGCGCACCATCTCGTCGCGCTGACTTTCGCGGCAGAGACAGGTGAGCAGGATGCCGGGGCGGTTTTTCTTCATGCCGACGGGCGTCGTCCAGACCTCGGGGGCACCGGCGTCGAGCAGCGTCTGCATGGCAAAGCCCACGGCCTCAGGCGTCATATCGTCCACGTTGCAGCAGAGCTCCATGATCTCGTCCGTGCCCTCGGCCTCGCCGAGGACGGCGCGGACGCAGTTGGCGCGCGGAAAATCGCGCGTGCCCATGCCGTAGCCGTTGGCGGTCGTCGTCATGGCGGGCATGGGGCCGAAGTCCTGCACAAAATGGCGCACAAGCGCCGCGCCCGTCGGCGTGCAGAGCTCCTTTTCATAGTCGCCCGGCGCGGTGGGGATGCCCTCGAGGAGCGCCGCCGTGGCGGGCGCGGGCACGGGCAGAATGCCGTGGGCGCACTTGACCGTGCCGCTGCCGGTGGCGACGGGAGACGCGGCGACGCGCTCCGGCGCGAGATGGTGCATGAGATAACAGCAGCTCACAATGTCGGCCACGGCGTCGAGCGAGCCGACCTCGTGGAAGTGAATGTGCTCCATCGGCGCGCCGTGCGCCTTCGCCTCGGCGGCGGCGAGGAGGTCATAGACAGCACACGCGTCCGCGCGGACGGTCTCGTCCAGCTTGAGAGAAGCAATCAGCGCGCGGATGTCGTGCAGGTCGCGGTGATGATGGTGGTGCTCCAACGGCTCATCGGGCTTTTCCTCTTCCCCGTCGACGAGGACGGAAAAGTGCGAGCCCATGACGCCGCACTTTTCGCGCGGCTCGAGCGCGAGCCGGACGCCGGGGATGCCGATCGCGTTCAGCGCCGCCATGACGTCCGCCCGATCCGGACAGAGCTCCAGCAGCGCCGCGCAGAGCATATCGCCCGCGGCGCCCATACTTAAATCAAGATAAATGGTTCTCAAAATATTCCTCCGTTGTACAAGAGCAGAGTGTGGAGAGTGAAGAGTGGAGTTGTGGTGTCGGCTTTCGCCGACGAATTGGAAGACCCCCACCGACCTCGCTTCGCTCGGCCACCTCCCCCGGAGGGGGAGGCAAGGACTGCGGGCGCACCCACTCGGCGTCCCCTCTGGGGGAGCTGGCAGCCCGCAGGGCTGACTGAGGGGGCTTCTTAATCGCGCGAAGCGCACCTTTCATCTCCGCTCTCAACTCTCAGCTCTCCACTCTCACTTGGGCTGACTGCCCAGGTGATTGATCATGCTGGCGAGATAGCCGCCGCCGAAGCCGTTGTCGATATTCACGACACTGACGCCGCTGGCGCAGGAGTTGAGCATCGAGAGAAGCGCCGCGATCCCGCCGAGGCTCGCGCCGTAGCCCACGCTGGTGGGCACCGCGATCACGGGGCAGTCGGCAAGGCCGCCGATGACGGAGGGCAGCGCGCCCTCCATGCCCGCGACGGCGACGATGACGCGCGCCGTCATGATCTCCTCCATGTGGCTCAAGAGGCGATGCACGCCGGAGACGCCGACGTCATAGAGGCGCGTGACCTTGTTTCCGAGCGCCTCGGCCACGAGGGCGGCCTCCTCGGCGACGGGAATGTCGCTCGTGCCGCCGGTGGCGACGACGATGACGCCGTCTCCGTCCGGCTCCGGCAGCTCGCCGAGGATGGCGACGCGGGCCCGCGGCTCATAGCGCAGCGGGTGCTTCTCGGAGAGGAAGTCCGCGGTCTCGGGCGAGATGCGCGTGACGAGGATGGTCTTCTGGTGCTTTTCGCGCATGGCGTCGGCGATGGCGAGGATCTGCTCGTCGGTCTTGCCGGCGCCGTAGATCACCTCGCACACGCCCTGACGGACGCCGCGGTGATGATCCACCTTGGCAAAGCCGAGATCCTGAAACGGCTCCATCTTGAGCTGGAGCGTGGCCTCCGCCACGGAGAGCTCGCCGGATCGGACGGCTTCGAGAATTTTGACGGTTTCCTGCTGGTTCATGTGTTTCGCTCCTTTTTATACAGAGGCCAGTGCTTCCAGTCGCTCGAGATCGAGCACCTCCACCTTGCCGCGGCCGGTGCGGAGAATCCCGTCGGCCTGCATCTTGCCGAGGGTGCGCGTGGCGACCTCGCGGGACGTACCGGTGGCGGCGGCGAGCATCTCATGCGTCGCCGCGACGACGCGCGTGCCCTCCCCGTCGGCGCGCAGGCGGTCGAGCAGAATGCGCGCGACGCGCGACTGCAGCGGCAGAAACGCAAAGCTGAAGAAGGTGTTGACCACCTCCTGCACGCACTCCGCCGTGACGTTGAGGTACATTTCCTGCATGTCGGGGTTTTCCTGCGTGGCGCGGTAGAGATCGGTTTTGGAGATGTAGGCGAGGGTGCTGTCCTCCTCCGCCTGAAAGACGGGGATGATGTTCTCCGGCCGGTTGTCATAGAGCGGGATGACGATGCCGGTCTGGCCGCGGTAGCGGTGGTAGATCGTGGCCTCCCGCCCGTGCGGCGAGATCATGTAGATCCGGATCGCGCCGTCATAGACGAAGTACATGCCGCCGTTGCAGATCTGGTGGAAGTAGATATTCTCCCCGACGCGGAACTGGCGCAGCGTGCAGTAGCCCGCAAGGCGCTTCTGCTGGCCGGGCGTGAGCTTATACCAAAATGGAAAAAACCGGGCGTAATCGCAGCGAAAGCCCTCCGGCGTGCTGCTGCCCTGGTCGGAAAAAAGCTGTTTGGCGCGGTCCATGCGCCCACCTCCTGTGTGATGTAAGTCACGGATAACGACATTATATCTTGCGGATGACACAGTGTCAATATAAAAACCCCGTATCCGGGTTGGATACGGGGTATGTGGTCTGTTTTTTTACTCGTTCTCGATCTTGTCCGCAAGCTCCTTGAGCCAGGGGGCGTCGAGGGCTTCGACGCGGCCATGGTCGACGGAGGAGGCGATGGCGGGCTCGATGGGGAGCTTTGCCACGACGGGGATGTTGTGCTCGAGGGCGATCTTCTCGATGTGGCTGTCGCCGAAGATGGCGTGCTGCTTGCCGCAGTCGGGGCACTGGTAGTAGCTCATGTTCTCCACGAGGCCGAGGACGGGCACGTTCATCATGTTCGCCATGTTGACGGCCTTGGAGACGATCATGCTCACAAGCTCCTGCGGGCTCGTGACCACGACGACGCCGGCAATCGGCAGGCTCTGGAAGACCGTGAGCGGCACGTCGCCCGTTCCGGGAGGCATGTCGACAAACATATACTCAACCTCTTCCCACTGCACGTCCGTCCAGAACTGGGTGACGGCGCCGGCGATAACGGGGCCGCGCCAGACGACGGGGTCGGTCTCGTTGGGGAGCAGCAGATTGATGCTCATCAGCTCGATGCCGGTGCGGGTGCGGCTGGGATAGAGGAAATCCTCGCCGCCCATGGCGCCGCCATGGATGCCGAAGGCCTGCGGGATCGAGGGGCCGGTGATGTCCGCATCGAGGACGGCCGCCTGATGGCCGCGGCGCTGCATCTCGCAGGCGAGCAGGCTCGTGACGAGGCTCTTGCCGACGCCGCCCTTGCCGGAGACGACGGCGATGACCTTATCGACTCTGGCGCCCGGGCGCAGATTCTTCAGGAAGGATTCAGGCTCGGTGCGGGAAGCGCAGTCGCTGCCGCAGGTGGAGCAGTCGTGGGTGCACTCTTCCGGCACGGCTGCGTTGGGATCATGTACATCATGCATGGGTTTCTTACCTCCGTTTGTTTTCAGATGACCTTATTATACCCTGTTTTCACAGGAAGTCAACCAAAGGAAAAGCACCCCCGTGACGGGGGTGCTTTTAGGATTCAGCCTATAATCAGGTGGGCTCGTGCCACTTCATGACGTCGAGCGGCTCGCGGGTTTCCTTGACCCATTCAATCGCCTCGTTGATGCCATCCCAGGTGGCGGGCTCGCCCTTGCCGGTCTTGGCCATCTGCAGCGTGGCCTTGTCGGCGTCGCTGAGATCGCTCTTGCCCTCAAGGCGGGCGACGATGGACTTGTTGACCATCTTCATGACGGGCTTGAAGTACACAGGCAGCTTGTCCATATCAAAGCGGCCCTGCAGGGAGAACACCTTGACGTCGGCGCCGAGGCCGTGCTTGGAGCGGCAGACCTTCTCCTGCGCGTCGGTGGGCGCGCCCATGCCGACCTGCACAACGCCCTTGACGTCATAGTCCTTCATGGCGGCGTCCAGACCGGTGACCTTGCCGTTCATGAGCCAGCCGATGAAAACGACTTCCATGCCCTTGGGCAGACCGCAGTTCTTCGCATCGTAGCAGGGGATGGCGAGCTTGCGGGACATCTCTCTCGCATAATACTCGCAGGAACCGGAGGTGGAGGTATAGATGATGGCACTGATCATTTGTATTGCCCCTTTCCAATTATTGTTACCCGTATCATCGGCAAAATGCCGATAAATATCATGGTATTATTCTAGCCCGAATGGCGGGTGTTGTCAATGTAAAATTGTGTTTTTCACGACACCCGGACCATCTTTTCACCGGGATTGCCTCTTGCCAGCGGAACCGTTTCGCAGTATAATACAAGCTGGTGTACTACCGAAATCACTTTCCATCTGAAAGGTGGGACTTTTTCCATGAATGAACTTCCCGAATTCAACGGCTGGCAGGGCGTGCGCGCATTGGGCGCAGGGCGCTGCGGCGAGACGTATGAAATCGTGCGGGATGACGGCTTCGGCACAGCCGAGCACGGCGCGCTGAAGATCATCAGCATCGCCTCCTCCGCCGATCCCCAGGAGACGGCGCAGCTGCGGCAGCAGCTTGAGGCCATGAGCCGCGTGCTGCGCGCTTCCGCCGCGCTGAGTGAGAACAAGAACCTGCTCGTCTGGCGCGACCACGCCATCCGCCGCTATGCCGACGGAAGCGGCTGGGAGATCAGCCTGCGCACCGATCTGGCCGTGCCGCTCGAGCGCTACATCCGCACCCACACCTACGGTGAGAGCGACGTGGCGAAGATCGGCGCGGGCATCTGCAGCGCCCTCGCCCTCTGCCGCGACCGCGGCATCGTACACGGCGACGTGAAGCCGCAGAACATTTTCGTCTCCGGCGGCAACTTTGAGGGCTCGCTGGACGTGCGCCTCGGCGACTTCGGCATGGCGGCGCTCGTGCCGGATGCGGCGGGCGACTTTGCCGCGCCCGAGGTGCTCTGCGGCGAGGAGCCCAGCGCGGAGAACGACGTGTACTCCCTCGGCATGGTGCTCTACTGGATGCTCAACGACCGGCGCGTGCCGTTCGCGCCGCTGCCGCCCGAGGGCGTGAGCGGTTCGGATCTGGCCATCGCGCGGGATATGCGCCTGCGCGGCGACCCGATGCCCAAGCCCCTGCACGGCAGCAAGGCGCTGCAGGCCGTCGTGATGAAGGCGATCTCCGATCAGCCTGCCGACCGCTATCAGTCTGCGGAGGAGCTGCGCGACGCGCTGCTCGCCTCCGTGCGCCGTCCGGCGGCACAGACCGCCTCCGGCACCGCCGCTCCCGCCCCGGCGGCTCCCGTTGCCGCGAGCGCCGCGGCGAAGGCCGAGCGCAAGGCTGAACAGAGCAAGGCAGCAAAGGCCGCGGACAAGCGCCGCAAGAGCGCTCCCGCGGAGGACGATTACGACGAGGACGACGAGCCGAAGAATAAGGGGCTCCGCCGCGCCGTGTGGATCGTGGGCGCCGTGGCGCTGCTGGCGCTGCTTGCGCTGCTGGGCTCCGTGCTCTTCGGAGGCGGCGGCAAGAAGGATGAAAAGGTATCCTATGAAGTGACCCTCTCCATGGACAAGGCCGAGATCGCGCCGGACGAGGAGATCAACCTCATCGCCGAGGTCAAAATGAAGGACGAGAGCGGCACCACGCGCCTCCTCGCCGACCCAAAGATTGAGTGGTCCAGCAGCCGCGAATCGGTTGCTGAGGTCAACGACAAGGGTGTGGTCAAGGGTCTGAAGGAGGGCGACGCGCGCATCACCGCGAAGTTCACCGACGAGGAGACCAAGACCGAAGAGGAAGCCCACTGTGACGTGACCGTGACGAAGGACGCCATCAAGATCACGAAGATCGAGCTCGGCCGCACCGACGCGGAGCTCAAGGTCGGCGAGCACCTCACGCTGGACGTGAAGGTCGAGCCGAAGGAAGCCGACATTGACAACATCAGCTGGACCAGCAGCGACAGCAACGTCGCAAGCGTGAAAAACGGCGTCGTGACCGCCCACAACGCGGGCGAGTGCACGATCACCGCCTCCTCGAGCGACAAGAACAAGGCCACCGCCACCTGCACCATCAAGGTCAAGCCCAAGGCTGAGATCCGCAGCGTGAGCTGCCCGACCGGCAACGTGGCGCTCTCGAACGTCGGCAGCGCCGCCACCGTGACCTTCACCGTGACCGGCAGCGAGCTCGGCAGCGTGGCCAACACCGCGAAAGTCTACGCCACGGACACCTCCGTGATCCAGCTCGGCAGCCTCCAGCGCTCCGCCGGCAGCAACAGCGACACCTACACCGTGACCATCACGGCGCTGAAGGACGGCGCGAGCACGATTGCCTTTGAGATCACCGATCCGGACGGCACAGCGCACTCCGCCACCTGCGGCGTGAATATCACGACGCCCACGCCGGAGCCGACCCCGACCCCGACGCCGACTCCGGAGCCGACGCCGGATCCCGTGGAGACGGAGACGCCCGAGGACGGCGGCAACCGTTAAGCCATCCAGCACAACAGCGTACAGACGCGCCGCTTTAGGGCGGCTCTGACAAGGAAGTATCAGGTTTTGAGCGGCCCTATTCCGCCCAAACTTCATGAAAAAATCCGGAAATCCATCAAGGATTCCCGGATTTTTTCATTTTGCCTGAACGAAATATGGCTCGCTCAAAACTGCTTCGCACCTCAAAAAGAGAGATTTTGGTGTCAGACAAGGCGAAAAA
>JBGUHV010000233.1:0-14189 GCA_045112425.1 Oscillospiraceae bacterium | reverse complement strand
GAGGCGAGGAGGCATGATCTGGTACTTTGCCGCGCTCATTGCGCTCATCGCGCTCTCCGCCTTCTGCTCTGCCTCCGAGATGGCCTTTTCCTCGGCCAATCCCCTCAGGCTGGAAAACCTGATGGAGGACGGCAGCGCAAGAGCGAAGGCCGCGCACTATATCACCGAGCACTTTGACCACGCCCTGAGCGCCATTCTGATCGGCAACAACCTCGTGAACATCGGGGCGTCCTCCCTCGCGGCCGTGACGGTGATGCTCCTCACGGGCACGGACAAGTGGTCGTGGCTCGCGACGGTGATCCTCACCATCGCCGTGATCATCTTCGGCGAGACGATCCCGAAGATTCTCGCCAAGCAGAACGCGAACGCCGTGTCGCTCCGCTTTGCCTATGCCGTGCGGCTCATGATGATCGTGCTCGCGCCGGTGGTGCTGCTCGTGGTGGGGCTGGTCAAGCTCCTCACGCTGCCGCTCAAGGGCGAGAGCGCGGACGCCGAGGACGAGGAGGAGGCCGCGCAGGAGCTGCAGAGCATCCTCGAGACCGCCGAGGACGAGGACGTGCTCGACGAGGACCGAAGCGAGCTCGTGCAGGCGGCGCTGGAATTCTCCGACGTCTCGGCCAGCGACGCGATGACCGCCCGCGTCGACATGACGGCCATCGACATCGACGACGACTGGGAGGAGATTCAGGCGCTTCTGAACACGACGCCCTACTCCCGCATCCCGGTCTACGAGGACAGCGTGGACAACATCATCGGCGTGCTCTATCTCAACCGCTTCTTCCGCGGCGAGCTGGACGAGGTCATCCGCACGGGCGCCGTGCAGCCGCCGAAGGATCTGAGAAGCGCGCTCATGGAGCCCTGCTTCGTATATAAGACGACGAAGCTGCCCGTCGTGCTCGAGCAGCTGAGAAAAGAGAAAAAGCACCTCGCCATCGTCACGGACGAATACGGCGGCACGCTCGGCATCATCACGATGGAGGACGTGCTCGAGCAGATCGTGGGCGAGATCTGGGATGAGACCGACGTGGTCGAGCCCGAGGAGGTCATCCCCGTGTCCGACGGCGTTTACAACATCGACGGCGACATGATCATGGATGATTTTCTCGAGCTGCTCGACCGGGATGAAAACGAGTTCGAGACCGAAAGCGCCACCGTCGGCGGCTGGACGCTCGAGCGCTTCGGCGCCTTCCCCAAGGCGGGCGACAGCTTTGAGTTTGAAAATCTCAAAGTCACGGTGCTCAAGATGGACGGCATGCGCGTGGAGCGCGTGAGAGTCGAGGTCACAGAATAAAATCAAACAGCAACCCCGCCGGATCGAAGATCCGGCGGAGTTTTTAAAGCCTTCCCTTGGGGGAAGGCTTTAAAAAGTGCGGGGCGCTGAAAGCGCCCCGCGGTTTGAGAGGAAAGAAAATATGAGAAAAAGAGAGAAGATATCAGGGGTTGCCGAAGAAGGACGACCAGGGATTCTGCTGCTGCTGTTGCTGTTGCTGCTGCTGCGCCTGCTCGGCCTGCTTCTGCTGCTCGGCCTTCTGCGCGTCAATCGTCTCCTGGCTCATGGCGTCGAGCGTGACGGTGACGGTCTGCGTCTCACCGGCGCGGTAGAAGGTGATCTCCACCTCGTCGCCGGGGTTGTAGCCGCGCAGGGCGGCGCGGAGCGCGTCGCTGGAGGTGACAGACTTGCCCTCGATGGCGGTGATGATATCGCCGATCTGCAGTCCGGCCTTCTGCGCGCAGCTGCCGTCCGCGACGGTGACGAGATACGCGCCCTCGACCATGTTATAGTATTTCGCCACGTTCGAGGGGATCGTCTGCGTGGAGACGCCGAGCTCCACCTTGTTCGTGACGACGCCGTTTTCAATGAGCTCGTTTGCGATGCTCACCGCGTCGTTCACCGGGATCGCGAAGCCCAGACCCTCCACGCCGGAGGAGGACGCCTTCGCCGAGACGATGCCGATGACCTGACCCTGATCGTTGTAGGCCGGGCCGCCGGAGTTGCCCTCGTTGACGGCGGCGTCGATCTGGAACATGTTGATCGAGGCGCTGCTCTCATCGGTCGTGATCGTGCGGTCAAGCGCGCTCACATGGCCGGTGGACATGCTGTAGGCCAGCTCGCCGAGCGGATTGCCGACGGCATAGACCGTGTCGCCCACGGCGATGCTGTCGCTGTCGCCGAAGGTGACGGGCGTGAGCCCCTCGGCCTCGATTTTCAGCACGGCGATGTCGTTCGAGGCGTAGGAGCCGACGATCTTCGCGGTGTAGCTCGTGCCGTCATAGGTCATGACCGTGACGTCGTAGCCATAGGCCTCGGCGTAGGAGATGACGTGCTGGTTCGTGAGAATATAGCCGTCGGACGAGATGATGAAGCCCGAGCCGGACACGGCGGCGGAGGTCGTCTGGCCGAAGAAGTTCTGCGTGGTGACCTCGGTCGTGATACCTACGACCTGCTGGCAGGCGGCAGCATAAATGTCGCTCGCGGTCATCGTGCCGGAGGCGGTCGCCTTCGCGGAGGTGGGCTTGGCGCTCGCCGCGGCGGCGGTCTCCGCCGGCGCAGTCTGCACCTGCTGGATGGCGGGGGTGGCCGCCTTTGCGGCCCTGCTGCCGATGGCGCCGCCCACGGCGCCGCCGAGCAGCGCGCAGCAGAGCGCAAGGCAGGCCGCCTTCATAAAGCCGCCCTTTTTCTCCTTTTTCGGCGTCTTGGCGCGCGGCGGATCGGGCGTATAATAGCGCGGCGGCATCTCCGTATCGGCCGCGGCGCGGTAGCTTGCGTCGGTGTAGGAGCGGCCGCTCTCGTCCGACTGCGGGCGGACAATGCGGTAAGAGCCGTCCTCATCAAACACAGTCTCGTGGACGGCGCTCTCGGCGTTCTCGGCGCCAAACGCGCTCTCAGGCGCTTCATCGGGATCGATGGCGTTGCTCCAGTTGTCTTCGTTCATGGATAGGACTCCTTTATTTGCGGGAACACAAACGGTTCCTTTGTTGTTTACGCCGCTATTGTACGGCGAGAGTTTGACAATTTAATGAACAAAAATCGAAAAATCTTAAAAGAAATTCCGGCGAGATTGTGAATTCCGCCCCGCCGCACGCATCGTTGACCTGCGGTATTTGCTGTGGTATAATATCCTGTCTTAATATCAGTATACGGAGGCCGTTATGTGGATCGCATCTGACTGGAAGGATTATGAGCTGATCGACTGCTCGCGCGGGGAAAAGCTGGAGCGCTGGGGAGACTATACCCTCGTGCGCCCGGACCCGCAGGCGATCTGGCAGACGCCGCGGCACGATCCGCGCTGGAAGCGCCCCGCCGGGCGGTACACCCGCAGCGAATCCGGCGGCGGGCAGTGGGATAAGGGCCGCCTGCCCGAGAGCTGGGATGTGCAGTACAAGGATCTCACCTTCCACGTCAAGCCCATGAACTTCAAGCACACGGGGCTCTTCCCCGAGCAGGCCGTAAACTGGGATTGGGCGCGCTCTCAGATCGAAGGCGCCGGCCGCCCGATCTCGGTGCTGAATCTCTTTGCCTACACCGGCGGCGCCACGGTCGCCTGCCTGAAGGCCGGCGCGAGCGTCTGCCACGTGGACGCGGCGAAGGGCATGGTCGCCTGGGCGAAGGAAAACGCGCAAAAGAGCGGCGTGATCGACCGCTCGGTGCGCTGGATCGTGGACGACTGCGCCAAGTTCGTCGAGCGGGAGATCCGCCGCGGGCGGCGGTACGACGCGATCATCATGGACCCGCCGAGCTACGGCCGCGGCCCCGGCGGCGAGGTCTGGAAGCTGGAAAACGACCTCTGGCCCTTCGTGGAGCTCGTGCAGGGCGTCCTCTCCGACGAGCCGCTCTTCGTGATCTTAAACAGCTACACCACGGGCCTGAGCGCCTCCACCATCGGCTACGTCTGCGAGAGCATCTTCTCCAGGCGCTTCGGCGGCCACACCGAATCGCAGGAGCTGGGTCTGCCGGTGAGCTGCAACGGCCTCGCCCTCCCCTGCGGCGCGACGACGCGCTGGACGCGTCTCGATTGAAACCCGCTTCGCTGGGCTTTCAATCGAAAGGGGCTGCACTCCGCTCCGATTTTTTGGTCGCAAACACAGTTTGCGAAAAGAAAAAATCTCCGCTTCGCGATAAGTATTTTTGCACCGAAACAAGTTCCGGCACAAAAATGATCTGATTCTATTCGCGCCTGCGGGCGCGAACTCTAACGAGGTTATCACCGCATGGAACCTATCATCAAAGTAGAAAACCTGCATTTCACCTACCCCACATCGGATCATGAGACGCTCAAGGGCATCGATCTGGAGATCGCGCCCGGAACGTTTACGGCGATTCTGGGGCACAACGGCTCCGGAAAGAGCACGCTGGCCAAGCACTTCAACGCGATCCTGCTGCCCACAGAGGGCACGGTGCGCGTCTGCGGCATGGACACGAAGGACGAGGAGCTCCTGCTCGGCATCCGCGCGACGGTGGGCATGGTCTTCCAGAACCCGGACAACCAGATCGTGGCGAACGTGGTGGAGGACGACGTGGCCTTCGCGCCGGAGAATCTCGGCGTACCGCCGGAGGAGATCCGTCAGCGCGTGGACGCGGCCTTGAAGCAGGTGGGTATGTATGAATTCCGGGAGCACGCCCCGCACCTGCTCTCGGGCGGGCAGAAGCAGCGCGTCGCGATCGCGGGCGTGATCGCGATGGAGCCGCAGTGCATCGTGCTCGACGAGCCGACCGCCATGCTCGACCCCTCCGGCCGCCGCGAGGTCATCGAGACCGTGACGCGGCTCTGCCGGGAAAAGGGCATCACCATCGTGCTCATCACGCACCACATGGACGAGTGCGTCGGCGCCGACCGGCTCATCGTGATGAGCGGCGGCAAAATCGTCCTCGACGGCAGGCCGAAGGACGTGTTCCAGCAGTCGGACACGCTCCGCCGCGAGGGTCTCGCCGTGCCCGCCACGACGGCGCTGCTGCAGGCGCTGCGCGCCGACGGCATGGACGTGCCGACGGACGCGCTCAAAGTTGCCGACTGCGCGGACGCGATTGCCGCCGCGCTCAAACAGTAAAATTCCCTCCGAAAAGGATTTTGACCTATGACGCCAATTGTACGGGCGGAGGCGCTGCGCCATGTTTACAGCGCCGGAACGCCCTTTGAAAAAGTCGCCATCGACGGCATCGACCTCTCGCTCACGGCGGGCCAGCTCGTGGGCGTGATCGGCCACACCGGCTCGGGCAAGAGCACCTTCATCCAGCACTTAAACGGACTTCTCAAGCCCACCTCCGGCGCGGTCTACTTCGAGGAGCAGGACATTCACCGCTCCAAGGAAGCCACGCGGGACGTGCGCTTTTCCGTGGGGCTGGTGTTCCAGTACCCGGAGTATCAGCTCTTTGAGGAGACGGTGTATAAGGACATCGCCTTCGGCCCGAAGAACATGAAGCTCTCGGACTCGGAGGTCGACGCGCGCGTGAAGGAAGCCGCGCACTTCGTGGGGCTCTCGGACGAAATGATGGAGCTCTCCCCGCTCGAGCTCTCGGGCGGACAGAAGCGGCGCATCGCCATCGCGGGCGTGATCGCCATGCGGCCGAAGGTGCTCATCCTCGATGAGCCGACCGCGGGGCTCGACCCCGGGGGCTGCCGCGGCATCCTGCAGAACATTCTAGACTACCGCAGCGAGACCGGCTCGACCGTGCTGATCGTGACGCACAGCATGGACGACGCCGCGCGCATTGCCGACCGGCTGATCGTCTTCAACCACGGGCACATCGCCTTCGACGGCACGCCGGAGGAGGTCTTCTCCCACACGAAGGAGCTCATGGACATCGGGCTCGACGTGCCGCAGTCGGCGCGCATCGCCGAGGCGCTGCGCGAGCGCGGCGTCGCGCTCCCCGACTCGATCTACACGCCCGACCAGCTCCTTGCCGCCGTGCAGGCGATCCGAAAGGGGGCGGGCGCATGCTGAAGGACATCACCCTCGGTCAGTTCTTCCCCGGCGACTCCATCGCCCACCGGCTCGACGCCAGGTGCAAGCTCCTGCTCGTCGTCATCTACATCGCGGCGCTCTTCACGGCCAAGGGCGCCGTGGGCTACGGTCTCGTCATCCTCGCGACGATTGCGATGGTGGCAGTCAGCCGCATTCCGCCGAAATCGCTCTTTCGCGGGCTCAAGCCCGTGGTGGTCATCATCGTCTTCACGGCGATTTTGAACATGTTCTTCACGCAGGGCACGCCGCTCGTAAAGCTCGGCCCCGTGACGATCACGCAGGAGGGGCTCATCCGCGCGGGCGCCATGGTGCTGCGCATCATGCTGCTCATCTGCGGCACGTTCCTGCTGACCTATACCACCTCCCCCATCGCGCTCACGGACGGGATGGAACGGCTGTTCAATCCCCTGAAAAAGATCAAGGTGCCCGTGCACGAGATGAGCATGATGATGAGCATGGCGCTGCGCTTCATCCCGACGCTCATTGAGGAGACGGACAAGATCATGTCCGCCCAGAAGGCGCGCGGCGCGGACTTTGAGACCGGCAACCTCTTCCAGCGCGCCAAGGCGCTGCTGCCGCTGCTGGTGCCGCTGTTCGTCTCGGCCTTCCGCCGGGCGGACGAGCTCGCCATCGCCATGGAGAGCCGCTGCTACCACGGCGGCGAGGGCAGAACGCGCATGAAGCAGCTCAAGTGGAAAGCGCGCGACACGATCGCCATGCTCCTCGGCCTCGCGCTGCTCGCAGCAGTCATCGTGCTGCGGAGATTTGGACTTTAATCATGAGAAACATCGCATTACGCCTGCAGTATGACGGCTCCAATTACCACGGCTGGCAGGTGCAGAAAACCGAGGTCACCGTGGCCGAGACGCTGGAGAAGGCGCTCTCGAAGGTGTGCAAGCACCCGGTGAAGGTCGTCGGCTGCGGGCGGACGGACGCAGGCGTGCACGCCCTGCGCTACTGCGCGAACTTCCGCACCGACTGCACGATCCCGGTCGAGCGCGTGCCGCTCGCGGTCAACGCCCGCCTGCCGGGGGATATCTCCGTCGTGGACGCCGTGGAGGCGCCGGAGGACTTCAACGCCATCGGCTCCTGCATTCAGAAGGAATATATCTACCGCATCCACAACGCCCGCGTCAGAGACGCGTTTCTGGAGCGCCGCGCGTGCTTCTACCCCTATCCGCTTGAGATCGAGACGCTGCAGAAGGCGGGCGCCGCCTTTGAGGGCACGCACGACTTTGCCGCCGTGCGCAGCGTCGGCACCGAGACGAAAACCACCGTGCGCACCGTGCACTGGTGCAGAGCCGAGCGCGAGGGCGATCTGATCACAATCGCCGTCTGCGCCGACGGATTCCTTTATAATATGGTGCGCGCCATCGTGGGCACGATGGTCTATGCCTCCCACGGCAAGCTCGCCCCGGAGGAGATCCCCGCCTTACTCGAGACGCGCGACCGCCGGCTCACCGGCCCGACTATGCCCCCACAGGGGCTGTACCTGAACCGGATCTGGTATGAGGGCGAAGTCGGTTCGATGATGATGAAATAAAACGAGGGTTCACATGGCAAAGCAACGACAAAAAATATCCCGCCGCGGGATCATATGGCTGGTCTCGCTCGGGATTCTGGCGGTGCTGTTTGTGCTGAGCCTGATTCTCTTCCGCCCCGGGCGCGAGCCGGGCGTGATCGAAACCTCGCCCTACGCGCTCGACAGCAGCGCCTCGCAGCGCTTTGCCGTGATGGACGGCGGATATCTCGCCGTGGCCTCCGGCGGCGGCATGCAGATCTTTGACGAAAACGGCGCTCTCGTGCAGCGCGAGGCCGTGACGATGCTGCAGCCCGCGCTCGACGCGGCCGGCGACTTCGCCGCCGCCTGCGACGTGGGCGGCACGACGCTCGTGACCATGGACCGCAAGGGAAACGTGAAGTCGACGGAGCTCACAAACGCGCTCATCGCCGTGGCGGCGGCCTCCGACGGCTGGCTCGCTGTCGTCTCCGAGGCGCAGGGCTACCGCGGGATGGTCACGGTCTATGACGAGAAGCAGAACGTCATTTACGAATGGTATTCGGGCGAGGATTACGTCGTGAACGCCGCGCTGAGCGACAACCACGCGCTCGCCGTGCTCTGCGCGGGCAGCGGCGGGTCGAAGGTGCACATCTTCACGATGAACAGCGAGGAGGAGGCCGGGTACTTCGCCTCCGACGAGCTGATGATGGACGTCTTCTGGACGGATGACGGCAAGCTCGCCGCGCTGAGCGAAAAGCGCCTCGTCTTCCTCGACCGGCACGCCGTGCAGACGGCGGAATACGCCTTCGGCGGACTGCATCTCTATGACTACACCACCGGCGGCGAGGGGCTCACGACGCTCGCGCTCTCGGCCTACCGCACGGGCGGCACCTGCACGCTCGTGACGCTCAGCCCCGCCGGCAAGGTGATCGGCGAGCGCACGGTCGACGCCGTGACGAGCGTGGCCGCGCACGGCAAGCAGATTC
Organism: Oscillospiraceae bacterium; assembly: GCA_045112425.1. Lineage (GTDB taxonomy): Bacteria > Bacillota > Clostridia > Oscillospirales > Oscillospiraceae > CAG-103. The sequence goes on along the minus strand of JBGUHV010000233.1, from coordinate 5,741 downwards.
TCGTGCGCTCCGGCGCGCAGCTCACGCTCTACAACCAGCAGCTCGAGGACATGCGGACGCTGGAGATCGACCCGCTCGGTGTGCGCGACGCGCGCTTGCTGCAGAGCGGCAGAGTGCTGCTCATTTATGACTATTCCTGCACCGTGCAGGAAATCTGAACTCCGGACAGATTCCCCTAAAAAAGAGAGAAGAGGGATGATAAGATGAACACTGCGTTATACATTATCTTTGCGCTGATTCTGATCGCCGCCGCCTGGGGCGGCTACAAGCGCGGGCTGGTGCTCTCGGCGGCACATCTGGCGGCCATCGCCGTGTCGCTGTATCTGGCGTGCCTGCTCTCCTCGGCCTTCTCGGGCGAGGTCGTGACGGGCATGGTTCCGTTCGCGGAGGGCTTCCTCGACCATCAGATCGAGGAGACCGTCATTCCCGAGATGAAGCTCGACGCGTCCTACAGCGTGAAGGACACGCTCGAGCAGCACCCGAATCTCGTGGACGTGTTCTGCACGAACACCTTCCGCGCCGCCGGCATCGCCAAAGAACCCGCCGCGCAGATGAGTCTCGAAGCGCAGAACTACGCCAGCACCCAGATGACCGACATTCCCACTGCGATTACGCAGATCTTCTGCCGCCGCATGGCCTATGTGGCCGGCACGGCCATCGCCTTCATTCTCGTGCTGGTGCTGCTGCTCGCCATCGGCAACATTCCGAATCTCACCTTCCGCATTCCGAAGCACCCGCGGCTGGACGACGCGGGCGGCGCGGCGATGGGCCTTTTAAACGGCGTGGCCTACTGTATTCTGCTGTGCTGGGTGCTCCAGTTCGCCGGCGTGCTCATCGGCAGAAACACGCTGGATCAGAACATTCTGGCAAAGATCTTTATGAAAATCGACATTCTCACCCTGGGCGTGGGAATTTAAGTTCCTGCGAGAGTGGAACGTGGAGGGTAGAGCTGTGATGTCGGCTTGCGCCGACGAATCAGACGACCCCCACCGACCTCGCTTCGCTCGGCCACCTCCCCCAAAGAGGGAGGCGAGTGCTCTGGCGCACCCACTTGGCGCCCCCTCTGGGGGAGCTGGCAGCCCGAAGGGCTGTCTGAGGGGGCTTTCCACCCGCGCGAAGCGCACCTTTAAGCTCCACACTCCACCCTCCGCACTTCACCCTCATTTCGCATTCACCATTTTGCAAGGAGTTTTCTTTATGCAGCCTACCCTTTGTGCCCGTTGCGGCAAGAACATGGCGGTTGTGTTTATCACCCGCATCGAAAACGGCGAGTCTCACAACGAGGGGCTCTGCCTCAAGTGCGCCCGCGCGCTGCACATCAAGCCCGTCGACGAGGTGATGGAGCGCATGGGCATCACCGACGAGGATCTCGACAGCATCACCGGCGACATGCAGGAGCTGCTGCGCTCGGCGGAGGATCTCGCCGACCTCTCCAAGGACGAGGAGGGCGAGAACGACGACGGCAAGACCGCGACCTTCCCCTTCCTCAACCGGCTCTTCGGCGCGAACCCGAACGCCATGCAGCCCGCGGAGAGCGAGCCGCCGAAGCGCGAGAACGCCAAGTCCGGCGAGCCCGGACGGGAGGCGCCGAAAAAGCGCAAGTTCCTCGACAATTACTGCATCGACCTCACCGCGCGCGCCGAGGCCGGCAAGCTCGACCGCATGATCGGCCGCGCCGAGGAGCTCGAGCGCGTGCTGCAGATCCTAAACCGCCGGCAGAAGAACAACCCCTGCCTCATCGGCGAGCCCGGCGTCGGCAAGACGGCCATCGCCGAGGGGCTGGCGCAGCGCATCGCCTCGGGCGACGTGCCGCACAAGCTCAAGGACAAGCGCGTGTATCTCCTCGATCTCACGGCGCTCGTCGCCGGCACGCAGTTTCGCGGCCAGTTTGAGAGCCGCATGAAGGGCCTCATCGACGATATCCGCAAGGCCGGAAACGTGATCCTCGTCATTGACGAGGTGCACAACATCGTCGGCGCGGGCGACGCCGAGGGCAGCATGAACGCCGCCAACATCCTCAAGCCCGCCCTCTCGAGAGGCGAGATTCAGGTCATCGGCGCCACGACCTTCAACGAATACCGCAAGCACATCGAAAAGGACGCCGCGCTCGAGCGCCGCTTCCAGCCCGTGACCGTCTCGGAGCCGTCGATGGACGACAGCGTGGAGATTCTCAAGGGCATCCGCAAATACTACGAGGACTTCCATCAGGTGGAGATCACGGACGAGATGTGCGCGGCTGCCGTGCGCCTGAGCGAGCGCTACATCACCGACCGCTACCTGCCCGACAAGGCCATCGACCTGCTCGATGAGGCCTGCTCGGACGTGAATCTCCGCAACGCGAACCTCGTTCGCATCGAGGAGATCGAAAAGGAGCTCGCCGACTACGACCGGGAGCGCGAGCTGCTTCTGCAGAACCCGGAGAACGAGGATTATGCCAGACTCGCAGAGCTGCGCAGCCGCTCGCTCATGCTCAATGACGAGCTCGAGGCGCTCGATGCCCTCGGCCGCCCGAAGCTGACGCAGGACAATCTCGCGCGCATCATCGAGCTCTGGACGAAGATCCCCGCCGCGAGCATCCGCGAGGATGAGTTTGAGCGTCTGGCGCAGCTGGGCGACCGTCTGCGCGCGCATATTGTCGGCCAGGATGAGGCCGTGGACGCCGTGTGCGCCGCCATCCGCCGCAGCCGCGTCGGCCTGCAGGCCAAGCGGAAACCCGTGAGCTTCATCTTCGTGGGCGGCACGGGCGTCGGCAAGACGGAGCTGGTCAAGCGCCTCGCCGCCGATCTCTTCGACGCGCCGGAAAGCCTGATCCGGCTCGACATGTCGGAATTCATGGAGAAGTTCTCCGTCTCGCGCATCATCGGCTCGCCTCCGGGCTACGTCGGCTATGACGAGGCCGGTCAGCTCACCGAGAAGATCCGCCGCCGCCCCTACTCCGTCGTGCTCTTCGACGAAATTGAGAAGGCGCATCCGGACGTGATGAATATCCTCCTGCAGATTCTCGACGACGGGCGCATCACCGACGCGCAGGGCCGCACCGTGAACTTTGAAAACACCGTCGTCATCATGACGACGAACGCCGGCAGCAACACGAAATCCGGCGCGGTCGGCTTCGGCATGAGCGCGAACGACCAGACGAAGGAGCGCGTGATGAAGGCGCTGAACGATTTCCTGCGCCCGGAATTCTTAAACCGCGTGGACGAGATCGTCTACTTCAACCGGCTCACGGAGGAGAATTTCCGCGGCATCGCCGCGCTCATGCTCACCGAGCTGCAGGAGGTCATGGCCGGACGCGGCATGACGCTCAGCTGGAACGACGACGTGATCGACGCGCTCGTGAAAAAGAGCTTCAGCGAGACCTACGGCGCGCGCAATCTGCGCCGCACCATTCAGAAGGACATTGAGGACGCGATTGCCGAGGCAGTCGTGACGCGCCGCGCGAAGAGCGCCGCCGTTGCGCTCTCCGCCCCGGCGGGCGAGATCGTGATCGATCTCGACTGAGAAAGGAGCCGCTATGAATCGCAGGGATCGGTATCGGGGCTGCCTCGTCGGCGGCGGCGTGGGCGACGCGCTCGGCTATGCCGTGGAGTTCGACTCCGAGGCTTCCATCTTCACCACCTATGGCCGCGAAGGCATCACGGAATATGAGCTGCGCCGGGGCAAGGCGCTCATCTCCGACGACACGCAGATGACGCTCTTCACCGCAGCAGGCCTCCTGAAGGAGGCGGGCGACGCGGTGGAAAACGTGTGGAAATGCTACGGCGAGTGGCTCCGCACGCAGTACGACCTTCAGGAGCCGGGCGAGAATTTCTCCGGCCTCATGGACGTGGAGGCGCTCTGGGCGCCCCGCGCGCCGGGCAACACCTGCCTGCGCGCCATCTCCGGCAAGACGCCCGGCAGCACGACGCACGCAATCAACCACTCCAAGGGCTGCGGCGGCGTGATGCGCGCCGCGCCCGCCGGACTCATCAGCCCGGAGAACGCCATGAACGCCGCCATCCTCGGCGCGGAGGTCTCGGCGCTCACGCACGGCCACGATCTCGGCTGGCTCCCCGGCGCCATGCTGGGGCACATGGTCGCGGAGCTCGTTTCCGTCGAGCATCTGCCGATGGAGCAGGCCGCGCACAACGCGCTCTTCGCCATCGGCTATGAATACACCAACGCGCCGGATCTGCAGGCCTTCTGCGATCTGATGGAGAAGGCCGTGGAGCTCGCGCACTCCGACACGCCCGATCTCGAGGCGATCCACGCCCTCGGCGAGGGCTGGGTCGGCGACGAGGCGATGGCCATCGCGCTCTATTGCGCCGTGCGGCACGAAACAGATTTCGCCGCCGGTATCATCGCCGCCGTGAACCACAAGGGAGACAGCGACTCCACCGGCGCCGGCGCCGGAAACCTCCTCGGCGCCAAGCTGGGGTACGAGGCAATCCCGGAACATTTCAAAACCAACCTGGAGCTGCGGGAGCTGCTGCTCGAGACCGCAGACCGGATGTATGAGCGGACAGGAGGAGACAACGCATGAACACGAACCGCATCGAAGTCATTCAGGGCGACATCACGAAGTCCGAGGTGGACGCCATCGTAAACGCCGCAAACACGTCGCTGCTCGGCGGCGGCGGGGTCGACGGCGCAATCCACATGGCGGCGGGCTCCGCCCTGCTCGCTGAGTGCCGCACCTTAAACGGCTGCCCGACGGGCGAGGCGAAGATCACGCGCGGCTACCGTCTGCCGGCAAAGCACGTCATTCACACGCCCGGCCCGCGCTGGCGCGACGGCGAGCACGGCGAGCCGGAGCTGCTGGCAAACTGCTACCGCAACTGCCTGCGCGTGGCGGCGGAAAACCACTGCGCCACGGTGGACTTTCCGAGCATCAGCACGGGCGTCTACCACTTCCCGCTCGAGCAGGCGGCGGAGATCGCCATCCGCACCATCGCCGAGACGCTCGAGCACTACAGCTCCATCCGCCGCGTGCGCATGGTCTGCTTCGACGCCCGGACGCAGAAGGCCTATCAAAAGGCGCTCGAGGCGCTCTGAGGGAGGCAAAACCGATGGACAGAGAGAGAATCGACGGCATCAACTTGAGATACAACGCCCCCGTGACGCTCACGTTCGCGCTGCTGAGCCTGCTGGCTCTGGCACTGGGTGAGCTCACCCACGGCTGGACGACGCAGAATCTCTTCTGCTTTTACAAATCCGCGCTCTCCGACTATCTGACCTGGCCGCGCGCGGTGCTGCATGTGCTGGGCAACACCAGTCTCACGACCTGCACGGGCAACATCATCGTCCTGCTCGTCGTCGGCCCCGCCGCCGAGGAGCGCTTCGGCAGCGCGAAGGTCTTCTTCGCCGTGCTGCTCACGGCGATTGCCGGCGCGCTGATCATGTGGTTCCTGTTTCCGGAGTCCACGATCATGGGCGCGAGCGGCGTGCTGTTCTGCATGATGCTGCTCACGTCGTTTGCAAGCATGCGCGGCGGCGCGATCCCGATCACGCTCATCCTCGTGATCATCCTCTATCTCGGGAGCGAGATTCTGCAGGCCGTCACCGGCACGGCGGGCCTCCAGGAGCTGACGCACATCGCCGGCGGCGTGGTGGGTCTGGTGCTGGGCTTCGCCTTCAGCCGCGGCGCAGGAGAATGAAAACGCTTCTCATCAGCCGCTGTCTGCTGGGCGACGCCTGCCGCTATGACGGGGCGTCGAAGCCGCTCCCCAATGAGACGCTCGCAGCGCTGCGGGCGCAGTATG
>JBGUHV010000232.1:0-2056 GCA_045112425.1 Oscillospiraceae bacterium | reverse complement strand
GAAAAGGAAATCACGAACGGCACCGGCCCGAGCACCTTCTCGCCGGACGCCACCTGCACGCGTGCGCAGATGGTGACCTTCCTCTGGCGCGCCTCCGGCTCGCCCACACCGAAGGAGACAAAGAACCCCTTCACGGATGTGAGCCCCAGCGCATACTACTACACGCCCGTGCTCTGGGCCGTCAGCGAGGGCATCACGAACGGCACGAGCAGCACCACCTTCTCCCCCGACAAGACCGTCAGCCGCGCGGAGGCCGTGACCTTCATCTGGCGCGACGACAAGTGCCCGCCCTATGTGGACGTGAATCCCTATACGGACGTTCCCAACGTCGGCGCGTTTTACACCACCGCCGTGCTCTGGGCGAATGCCTACGGCATTACAAACGGCACGAGCGCGACGACCTTCTCGCCGGATGTGCCCTGCACCCGCGCACAGATCGTCACCTTCCTCTGGCGCATCCAGGAGTTCTATCCGGGCTCGGAGCTGACCTCGCTCAAGACAAATTATCCCGTCATCATGGTGCACGGCCTGCTCGGCTGGGGCTCCTATGACGAGCTGAACCCGTACATTCCCTACTGGGGCATGACCGCCTGCGACGTGGTGGATCATCTGCGCACCTGCGGGGCGGACGTCTATGCCGCGTCGGTCGGCCCGATCTCCAGCGCATGGGATCGAGCCTGCGAGCTCTACGCCCAACTGAAGGGCACCGTGACGGACTACGGCGCCGCGCATGCGAAGCTCCACGGGCACGACCGCTTCGGCCGCGACTACTCCGGCGGCAAGTTCTCCAAGCTCATCCCCGGCCCGTGGGATGCGCAGCACCCGGTGAACCTCGTCGGCCACAGCTTCGGCGGTGCGACGAGCCGCATGCTCCTCGATCTGCTCACGGACGGCAGCGCGGAGGAACAGGCCTACATGAAGGCGCACCCCGAGGAGGGCGCGATCTCTCCCCTTTTCACCGGCGGCAAGGGTGACTGGGTCTACTCGCTTACGGCGCTCGCCGCGCCGAGCAACGGCACGACCTTCATCGAGGCCAACCACGGCTTCACCGATTTCGTGGAGGATCTCACGCGCGAGCTCGGCCGCATCATCGGTCTGACTCCGTTCAAGGGCATCTATGATCTCCAGCTCGAGCACTTCGGCATTCAGCCCGTGCCCGGCGCATCCCTGCAGGAGACGATCCAGCGCGTGTGGAACTCCGGCTTCGACGAGCACCATGACAGCGCCTATCAGGATCTGACGATTGACCGCTCCATGTTCATCAACAAGGACATTGAGATGCAGCCGAACGTCTACTACTTCTCCTACTACGGCAACCGCACGGAATATCAGGCGAGCACCGACACCTGGGTGCCCAACAGCCGCCTGCAGATTCTCGCGACGCCCTTCAGCTTCAACATGGGCAAATACATTGCCTACACGGAGGGCTCCTTCGTGCGCGGCTACGGCGACGAGAGCTACACCGTGACGATGCCGAAAACCTACTGCGACAAGAGCTGGCAGCCGAACGACGGTCTCGTGAACGTGGTGTCCGGCCGCTGGCCGTACCACTTCGCCGACAGTCTCGGCACCATCGTGGAGGACGCACACCGCGAGGTCACAACCCCGATCGAGCGCAGCGCGCCGCAGGGCGTGTGGACTGTGTTCCCGGTGCGTCCGTACGACCACCTGACCTTCATGGGCAGCATCTTCAACGAGAACGGCAAGGAAGTCAACGCATTCTATCACGACGTACTTTATAACATTGTCTACTGCGGTGGTTAAGAACCGCACTCCAGCCCGGAGCGAATGCTCCGGGCTGGTTTATTTTTAAACTAAGCGGAATGTCGTTTGACTTTCCCCTGCAACAGACTTATTATGATAGTATCACTGACACAGGAGGGGTTGTTATGCAGTCGCATAAGAGTTATACGCCCGAAGAGCTGAACTATCTGCGCTTGCTGGCGCGGCAATTCCCGACGGTGCGCGCCGCCGGCACCGAAGTGATCAACCTGCAGGCGATCATGAACCTGCCGAAGGGCACGGAGCATTTCATCTCAGACGTGCACGGCGAGTA
>JBGUHV010000231.1:0-4660 GCA_045112425.1 Oscillospiraceae bacterium | reverse complement strand
ACGCGCCACGCGGCGAAGTACACCTCGAACGTCGAGTTTTCCGCCGAGGACGCCACGCGCAGCGACTGGGATTTCCTCGTCAAGGTCACGGACGCCGTCATCCGCGCCGGCGCCACGACCGTGAACCTGCCCGATACGGTCGGCTATACCACGCCGGAGGAGATGCGCGCCCTGATCGAATACGTCCGCGCGAACGTGCCGGACAGTGACAAGGTCATCTTCTCCGTCCACTGCCACAACGACCTCGGCCTCGCCACGGCAAACTCCCTCGCGGGCGTCGCGGGCGGCGCGCGGCAGATCGAGTGCACGATCAACGGCCTCGGCGAGCGCAGCGGCAACACCGCGCTCGAGGAGGTCATCATGGCGATGCATACCCGCCCCGGCGTCTGGGATTATGAGACGAATATTGACACCACGCAGATCGCCCGCGCCAGCCGCACGGTCTATACGATCATCGGCCAGTCCGCGCCGCTCAACAAGCCCATCGTCGGCCGCAACGCCTTTGCCCACGAGAGCGGCATCCACCAGCACGGCGTGCTGGCAAACAAGCAGACCTATGAGATTCTCACGCCCGAATCCGTCGGCGTGCAGACGAACAATCTCGTCCTCGGCAAGCACTCCGGCAAGCACGCCGTGGACGACCGGCTCAAAACGCTGGGCTATCAGCTCACGCCGGAGGAGCTGCAGAGCGTGTTCGAGGAGTTCAAGCGCCTGTGCGACAAGAAAAAGAAGGTCAAGGACGCCGACCTCGAGGCCATGGTGGAGCATCGCTCCATCCGGCAGGAGCAGATGGATACCGAGGGCTATGAGCTCGACTGGTTCAGCGTCCACACCTCGAATTTCACCACTGCCACCTGCACCGTTCGCCTGAAAAAGGGCGAGGAGACGTTCGAGGACGTCGCGCTGGGCGACGGGCCCATTGACGCCGCCTACAGCGCCGTCGATAAGATCATCCAGCCGCCGGAGCACACCTTCGGCATCTGGAACATCCACAGCGTCTCCGAAGGGAAGGACACGCTGGGCGAGGTCACGGTGCGGCTGTATGCCGATGGGAAAACCTATTCCGGCAAGGGCCTGAGCACCGACGTGATCGAAGCCAGCATCAACGCCTATATCAACGCCGTCAACACCTTCTGCGCCGCCGTGCGCAAGGCCGAGGCGCGAAAGGAGAAGAGCGCATGAGCATGACCATGACGCAGAAGATCCTCGCCGCGCACGCGGGGCTGGACCATGTGCAGCCCGGGGATCTCATCGAAGCGAAGCTCGATCTGGTGCTCGGAAACGACGTCACCGCGCCCGTCGCCATCGGCGTGTTTGAGCAGGCGGGCTTCACGAAGGTCTTTGACCCGAATAAAATCGCCATCGTCCTCGATCACTATACCCCCTGCAAGGACATTCAGTCCGCGCAGCTGTGCAAAACCGCGCGCGATTTTGCCCGCGCGCAGCACATCCGCCATTTCTATGACGTCGGCGCCGTCGGCATCGAGCACGCGCTCCTGCCGGAGCAGGGCATCGTCGCGCCGGGCGAGTGCATCATCGGCGCCGACAGCCACACCTGCACCTACGGCGCGCTCGGCGCCTTCGCCACCGGCGTCGGCTCCACCGACATGGCGGCGGGCATGGCCGTGGGGGAGAACTGGTTCAAGGTGCCCCCGGCCATCAAGGTCATGCTCACCGGCGCGCTGCCGAAGCACGTCAGCGGCAAGGACGTCATTCTGCACCTGATCGGCGAGATTGGCGTGGACGGCGCGCTCTACCGCTCGCTGGAATTCACCGGCGAGGGCGTCGGAAGCCTCTCCATGGACGACCGCTTCACCATCTCCAACATGGCCATCGAGGCGGGCGGCAAAAACGGCATCTTCCCCGTGGACGAGAAGACCGTCGAATATGTCACCGGGCGCGTGGATCGCCCGTGGCAGACCTTCGAGGCTGATCCGGACGCGGAGTATGAGCGCGAGGTCGTCATTGATCTCGGCGCTCTGCGCCCCACGGTGTCGCTCCCGCATCTGCCGAGCAACACCCGCACGATTGACGAGGCGAAGGGCATGCCGATTGATCAGGTCGTCATCGGCTCGTGCACCAACGGGCGCATGAGCGATCTGCGCGCGGCGGCAGCCATTCTGGAGGACCGCCATGTGGCGGAGAACGTGCGCTGCATCGTCATTCCCGCCACGCAGCACATCGCCCGTCAGTGCCTGTATGAAGGGCTTGCGGACATTTTCCTCGCCGCCGGCTGCGCCTTTTCCACGCCCACCTGCGGCCCCTGCCTCGGCGGCCACATGGGCTGCATGGCGGCGGGCGAGCGCGCCGTCGCCACCACGAACCGCAATTTCGTCGGCCGCATGGGTCACACCGAGAGCGAGGTCATTCTCGCCTCTCCGGCGGTCGCCGCGGCGAGCGCCGTGGCGGGCTGCCTCGCCGACCCCGCAGACTATGACAAGGAGGACTGAGCCATGATCGAAGGCAATGTGTTTCGCTATGGCGACAATGTGGATACCGACGTCATCATCCCGGCGCGCCACCTGAACAATCCCGACCCCGCCGCCCTCGCGGCGCACTGCATGGAGGACATTGATCCCGCCTATGCCGCGAGCGTGCAGCCGGGCGACGTGATGGTCGGCGGCTGGAACTTCGGCTGCGGTTCGAGCCGCGAGCACGCGCCGGTTGCCATCCGCGCGAGCGGCGCCGCCTGCGTGATTGCGGCGAGCTTCGCGCGCATCTTTTACCGCAACAGCATCAACATCGGCTTTCCGATTCTCGAGTGCCCGGAGGCGGCTGCCGCGATTCAAAGCGGCGACCGCGTGCAGGTCGAGCCCGAGACCGGCACGATCCGTGATCTCACCACGGGCGAGACCTTCCACGCGGCGCCCTTTCCGGCGTTCATCACCCAGATTGTGGAGCACGGCGGACTCCTGCCGTATCTGAAAACGAAAGTGGAGGCACAGGCATGAAGACTTACAACATCGCTCTCATCCCGGGCGACGGCATCGGCCCCGAGGTCATCCGCGAGGGCGTCAAGGTCGTCAACGCGGCGGTAGCCGCCGAGGGCTTTCAGCTGGACTATACCGAATTTCCTTACGGCGCGGAGTATTATCTCAAAACCGGCGTCATCATGCCGGAGGGCGGCTTCGAGGAGCTGAAGAAATTCGACGCGATCTTCTTCGGCGCGGCGGGCGACCCCCGCGTCAAGCCCGGCGTCATCGAGCAGCAGCTGCTGCTCGCCATGCGCACGGAGCTGGACCAGTATATCAATCTGCGCCCCGCGCGCGTCTGGCCCGGCGTGGAGAGCCCGGTCAAGGGCGCGGAGCACTTCGACGTGCAGATCGTGCGCGAAAACACCGAGGGCTTTTACGTCCGCACCGGCGCCGCCTTCGAGGCCGCCTCCGGCGAAAACCGGATGCAGGCGGAGATCTCCCGCGGCCTGTATACCTGCCGGATCGACGCCGACACGGCCATCACAAACGGCGACGCCTACGGTCTGAACGTGGGTCTGATTACCTATCAAGGCTCGGAGCGCATCGCGCGCTATGCCTTTGAGACCGCCCGCCGCCGCGGCATCGGCAAGGTCTCCTGCGTCACGAAGCGCAACGCCGTGCCGCAGATGTACTCCGTCTGGGAGGACGCCTTCGACGCGGTGAAGGCAGAGTACCCCGAGATCGAAACCGAGAAGATCAACGTCGACGCCGCCGCCATGTGGCTCGTGAAAAAGCCGGAGGCCTTCGGCGTGATCCTCGCGCCGAACCTCTTCGGCGACATTCTCTCCGATCTCGCGGCGGGCATCTGCGGCAGCCTCGGCTTCGGCGCGAGCGGGAACATCAACCCCAACGGCGTGAGCATGTTCGAGCCCATCCACGGCTCCGCGCCGAAATACGCCGGGCAGAACGTCACAAATCCTGTCGCCACCATCCTCGCAGGCGCCCTCATGCTCGACCAGCTCGGCGAGCACAGCGCGGCCAAACGGATTGAGACCGCGGTGGAGACGGCCATGCGGGAGGGCGCCTTCCGCACCCACGATATGGGCGGCGACGACGGCACCGACCGCGTCGGCGATCTGATCGCGGCGCGCGTCTCTTAACAGGATCGGAAGGAAGGAAACCATCATCATGCAACTCACCGGAGCAGAACTGATTGTCAAAATTCTGGAGGAGCAGGGCTGCGATACCGTCTTCGGCTATCCGGGCGGACAGGTCGTCGATCTGTATGACGCGCTGTATGACAGCCCCATCCGCCATGTGCTCACGGCACACGAGCAGGGGGCGGCGCACGCGGCGGACGGCTTCGCCCGCGCCACGGGCCGCGTCGGCGTCGTGCTCGCAACGAGCGGCCCCGGCGCCACAAACCTCGTTACCGGCATCGCCACCGCCATGCTCGATTCCATTCCCATGGTCGCCATCACCGGCAACGTGCCGACCTCGCTCATCGGCAAGGACAGCTTTCAGGAGGTCAACATTCTCGGCGTCACCATGCCGATCACGAAGCACAACTATTTCGTCACGGACATCCGCGAGCTTGCGGACGTGCTGCGCGAGGCGTTTCAGATCGCCAAGTCCGGCCGCCCCGGGCCGGTGCTGGTGGACGTGCCGAAGGACGTGCAGACCGCGGTCTGCGACTATACGCCCGCGGGCGTCGTGCCAGCCGACCCGCCGGAGGCGGCGGGGGA
>JBGUHV010000230.1:0-7776 GCA_045112425.1 Oscillospiraceae bacterium | reverse complement strand
AACGGGCGCGTGCGCCATTTCGTGGAAAAGCCCGACTGGCCGCAGGTGGTGACGAATCTCGTGAGCACCGGGATCTATGTGATCTCGCCGCGGGCGATGGGCTATGTGCCGGAGAGGCAGCCGTTTGACTTTGCAAAGCACCTCTTCCCCATGCTGCTGCACAGCGGCGAGGAGATTCTCGGCGTGCCGATGGAGGGCTACTGGACGGACATCGGCACGCCGCGGGATTACTATCAATGCTGTCTCGACGTACTGGACGGCCGCGTGAAAACCGACCCGCCCGCGCCGGCGGAAGCTGCGGAACCGGCGTCGGATTCCGCCGGCGGCACTGCGGTGCCCTGCCGCGACCGGGCGGGGCTCATGCGCTTAGCGTCCGAGGCGTTCCTGGAGGCGGAGGCGGACTTTGCCGACGGGCTGCATTTCTCAGACGGCGGCTGGGAGGTGCGCATCCGGCCGGACGCAAAGGACAGCGCCCTGCGCGTGGAGGGAACGCCCGCAGAGGCGGAACAGGAGACGGCAAGGCTGCTGGGGCTGATGGACAGAGAGCGTGGAGAGTGAAGAGAGGAGAGTGGAGCTGACTGAAGCTCCACTCTCAGCACTCCACTCTCACTTACAGCCCATACACCTCTGTAAATTTTGCCTCGAGGTAGTCGAGGTAGTAATTGACGTTCAGGCTCTCGCCGGTGATGGCGCGGATCCACTCGTCGGGCGTGGAGACGGAGGCGATGGAGAAGACACGCTCCTTCAGCCAGCCGCCGATCTTTTTGAGATCGCCGGCGCGGAGGGCGGCGTCGACGTCGAACTCCTTTTTCATCTGGTGGAGAATCTGCGCGCCGTAGGCGTTGCCGAGGGCATAGGACGGGAAATAGCCGAAGCCGTAGCCGCTCCAGTGCACGTCCTGCAGACAGCCCTCGGCGTCGCTCGGCACGTCGAGGCCGAGATATTCTTTATATTTCGCGTTCCAGAGCGCCGGGATCTCATCGACGGTGATCTCGCCGTTGAGAAACGCCTTCTCGAGCTCATAGCGCACGAGGATGTGCAGGCAGTAGGTCAGCTCGTCCGCCTCGATGCGGATAAGGCTCGGGCGCGCGACGTTCACCGCCTCATACAGCTCGCGCGGCGTAACGTCGGCAAAGGTCTCCCCCGTCATCTCGCGCAGCTTCGGATACAGGAACTCCACAAAGCCCTCGCTGCGGCCGACGATGTTCTCAAAGAAGCGGGAGATCGTCTCGTGCATGGCGTTGGACATATTGTCCGAGCAGTGGTTGGCATAGATCTCCTCCGGCTCGTTCTGCATGAAGAGCGCATGACCGCCCTCGTGGAGGGTGGAGAAGATGTTGGAGACGAAGTTCTCCTCATAATAATGCGTCGTGACGCGCACATCCTTCGGGCCGAAGTTTGTGGTGAAGGGGTGCTCCGTCGTCATGAGCACGAGCGCCGTGGAGCGCAGGCCCTCAACCTCGAGCAGCCAGCGGGAGAACGCCTCCTGCACCGGGATCGGCACGGGGCGGGTCATAAACTCCTCGCGGATGGGCTTGCCCTCGGCCTGAATGCGGCGCACGAGCGGCACAATCCGCTCGCGCAGAGCGGAGAAGAACGCATCGAGCTGCTGCTCGCTGCCGCCCTTTTCCATATCGTCGAGACAGGTGTTGTAGTACCCCTCGGGGTGCTCGTCGCGCAGGTCGATCTGCACGCGCTGGTATTTGATGAGATTGGCGAGAGAGTCGCGGAATTTGGAGAAGTCCGCACTCTGCTTGGCCGTCAGCCAGTCGCTGTAGGCATGGCTCGCGGCCATGTCCATCTCGAAGGAGAGCTCGGGCGTGATGTTCTTTTCCTTCGCCCAGCGGTCATAGAGGTGCTCGACGGCCTTTTTCTGCACGGGCGTGAGCCCCTCTCCGTCGGCGTGCAGCGCCTCGAGCAGCTCGATATAGCGCGGCGCGTGCGTCATGGCATAGACCTGCTTGCCGAGGATCGCCATGTCCTCGCCGGCGCGCTCCATGCCCTCGGGCGGGGCGCAGCACTCCATATCGAAGCTCACCTTGCCGAGCACGCGGTAATAGGCCTCCATCTCATCGAGCAGGGCGAAAAGCGCCTGCAGTCTTTCTTCATTCGTCATGGGAATTCTCCTTTGCGTTTGATGTTCTGCGGATTATTATATGCGATAATTATCGCAAAAGCAAACAATATAGAGAAGAACACAGCAGAGGTGACTCCAGATGAGAAAAGTGACGCAGAACAACCGCAGCACCCGGCGCACGCGCGCCGCAATCCGGGATGCGCTGGCGGAGATGCTCGCCCAGAAGCCGATCGGACGCATCACCGTGCAGGAGCTCATTGACCGGGCGAATATCTGCCGCACAACGTTTTACGCGCACTATGAGGACATTTACGACCTGCTCGACGAGGTGGAGACCGATATTCTGACGGAGATCCGCGAGGGGCTGGAGCAGCTTGATCAGGCGCCGATCCGCCGGCAGGAGCATTATCCGGCGATCGAGGCTGTGGTGGAGATCTATGCCCGTCACGAGAACCTCATCCGCCTTTTGAACAGCCCGAACGGCGATCCTGCCTTTGACGGGCGGCTGCAGGACACGATCTATGAGGTCACGCGGCAGCTGCGGCGCCTCAAGGAGGGCGACGCCTTCGACGAAGAGCGCCACCGGCTCTACAGCTGCTACGTCATCAGCGGCGGCATCAGCGTGCTCAACCGCATGCTCGCGGCGAACCTGCCGATTGATCCGGCGGAGGCGGGGCGCGTGCTCGGCGCTATGGCCGCGGCAGGCGAGCGTATTTTTCTGGAGCTGGATGTTTGACACAGCCTCAGATCTGCCATAATCGGAGTTCAGAATCGCGCAAGGCGTTTCTGAACTCTTTATTTTTTTGGCGACATATTCTGTTGAATGTGTCTGAAACCATATAAAAATCGCCGGATTAACGCTTGTACTTGACGGCTGTTCGTGTGACAATGCAGGATGTCATATCAGCGATAAAAAAGGAGATTTGAGCTATGGTGGCAGAATCTGCACGCAAGCCGTCGGAGCAAAAGCCGTGGATGCAGTTTTTCACGGACGAGGCCAGACGAGCCGAGCTGCCGAAGGAATCGATCTATCAGCATCTGGTGAAGGTGAACGCAGCGCACCGCGACACGATTGCCATTCACTATTTCAATAACCACATCACCTACGGCGAGCTGCTCGACCGCATCGAGCGCGCTGCGGCGGCCTTTGCCGCTCTCGGAGTGAAGAAGGGCGACATTGTGACCTTCTGCGCCGTGACGACGCCGGAGCTGGTCTCGGCGATCTATGCGCTGAGCAAGCTCGGCGCCGCCGCGATGGTGATTGACCCGCGCTACACCGCGCCGGTGATCAACAGCTTCATCGAAAATGCGAAGAGCCGCATCCTCGTGACCTTCACCACGCCCGCGCCGATTGCGGAGCTGACAAAGATCACGAAGGTCGACCACATCGTGGTCTTCTCCGCAGCGGACGACATGACGAGCGGGCCGCTCAAATGGTACGCCGCCTGGAAGATGCGCTGCCCGAAGCTGAACGACAAGCGCGTGATGAGCTGGAAGACCTTCCTGAAAAAGGGCGAGGGGCTCTGCCCGGAGACGGTGGATTACAGCGAGTTTCAGCTCGCGGGCATCGCCCTCACGGGCGGCACGACCGGCATGCCGAAGGGCGTGATGTTTTCGAACGACGGCTTCAACGCCGTGGCGATGGACTTTCGCTACTGCGGCGTCGAATACGACCGAACGCACCGGTTCATGAACATCATCCCCGCCTTTGCGAGCTACGGCATGGTCGCGAGCATGCACATGCCGCTCTCGCTCGGGCTCGAGATGATCATCATCCCGAAGTTTGACTCCGATCAGGTGGGAAAATACATCCGCAAATACCGCCCGCAGCACACGCTGATGGTGCCGGCACACTATGAAAAGCTCATGAACTCGAAGGAGATGCGAGACGGCTTCATGCTCGACTTCTTCATCACGGCGGGCTCCGGCGGCGACACGATGAACGCCGGTCTCGAGGGCAAGCTCAACGGATTTCTGAAGGAACGCGGCGCAAAATTCCCGCTCAGTCAGGGCTACGGCATGAGCGAGGTCTCCTCCGCCGCCTGCTGCAGCTGCAACGGCAACTTCCGCAGCCTCTCCGTGGGCTATCCCCTGCTGATGAACCGGATGGGCATCTTCAAGCCCGACACGACGGAGGAGCTCGGCTACGGCGAGGAGGGCGAGATCTGCATCACGGGCCCGGCGAACATGCTCGGCTACCTGAACAACCCCGCCGAGACCGAAAAGGTCATGGTAAAGCACCCGGACGGCACGGTCTGGATCCACTCGGGCGATCTCGGGAGCATGGATGAGGACGGCTTTGTCTACATCAAGGGGCGCATCAAGCGCATGATTATCAAGTTCGACGGGCACAAGGTCTTCCCGGCCTACACCGAGGGCGTCATCGGAAGCCACCCGGACGTGATGAGCTGCGCGGTCGTGGGCGTGACCGACCGCGAGCACGCGCAGGGGCAGGCAATCCACGCCGTCGTGCAGCTCAAAAGCCGCTCCGAGGCGGAGGTGCGCCCGGAGCTGGAGGCGCTCATGCGCAAGGAGATCGAAGCGCGCGGCATTCCCGCGAGCATCGAGTTCGTGACCGAGATGCCGCACACCGGCATGGGCAAGATCGACTATCTCAAGCTCGCGAAGGACTACGACGCGCGCCTCGACGCCGCCAATTGACATTTGACGGGCATTCTGATATACAAAAAGGGCTGCTGTAAATAGCAGCCCTTTTTGGTTTGTTTCGTGCTGTCAAGAAGCATGTCATTCTGAGCGGAACGAAGTGGAGTCGAAGAATCCTGGCAGAGCAGTCAGATAGAAGCAGATGGTTCTCTTTTGCTGCCATGCCAAGATCCTTCGACTCCGCGCTGTCGCGCTCCGCTCAGGATGACAGGTTTTTTGGTGCGTATCAGCAAAATAAAGTCAGGCATGGATTTGCAACACACTCTCCCATCTTTAGCAGGTGATCATATGCAAGACAAACGAAATTTCACAAGCGGGCCGATTCTGGGGCCGCTGCTGCTGTTTTCGCTGCCTATTCTGCTGGCACTGTTTCTGCAGGCGCTCTACGGCGCGGTGGATCTGCTGGTGGTGGGCAAATACGCCGAGGCGGCGGACGTTTCCGCCGTGGCGGTCGGCTCGCAGATTATGATGACGATCACGGGGCTGATCAGCTCCTTTGCCATGGGCATGACGATTCTGCTCGGGCAGAAGATCGGCGAGGGCGATCAAAAGGCGCTCGGCGGCATCATCGGCAGCGGCGTGACAGCCTTCCTGATTGTCGGCGTCGTCTGCACGGGGCTGATTCCCCTGCTCTCGGGCGTGCTGGCAAAGTGGATGCAGGCGCCGGCGGAGGCCTTTGAAGAGACCAAACAGTACATCGCCATCTGCGGCTTCGGCTCGGTGATGATCATCGCCTACAATGTGCTCGGGAGCATCCTGCGCGGGATGGGCGACTCAAAAACGCCGCTGATGACTGTGGCAATTGCGAGCGTGTGCAACATCGGCGGCGATCTGCTGCTGGTGGCGGGGCTGCACAAGGGCGCCGCGGGCGCGGCGCTTGCGACGGCGGCAAGTCAGGCGGTGAGCGTGGCGATCAGCCTGCTCGTGCTGCGGCGGCGCAAGCTGCCGTTTACACTTGCGCGGCGGCATTTTCGCCCGGACGGGAAGGTTCTCAAACGCATCGCCCGCTTCGGCGCGCCGATTGCGCTGCAGGATCTGCTGGTGGGCTTTTCGTTCCTCGTGATCATGGCGATCGTGAACACGCTGGGGCTGATCGCCTCGGCGGGCGTGGGCGTGGCGGAGAAGGTCTGCGCGTTTATCATGCTCGTGCCGGCAGCGTTCATGCAGGCGATGAGCGCCTATGTGGCGCAGAACTACGGCGCGGGGAAAAACGACCGCGCCGTGCAGGGTCTGCGCGTGGCGGTGGGGGTGTCGACGGTGCTGGGCGTCGTCATGTTCGCGGCGGCGTTTTTCCGGGGCGATCTCCTGTGCGGCATCTTCGCGCGCGACGGCGACGTGATCGCGGCCGGGGCGGATTATTTGAAGGCCTATGCGATTGACTGCCTGCTGACGTGCTTTCTGTTTTGCTTCATCGGGTTTTACAACGGGCTCGGCGAGACGCGCTTTGTGATGCTGCAGGGCGTCGGCGCGGCGTTTTTGATCCGCATCCCGGTGGCGTGGATGATGATGCGCTTCAGCGGGCGGCTGTTTCACATCGGGCTGAGCATCCCGTGCTCGACGGTGGTGCAGATTGCGCTGTGCTTCTGGTTCCTCGCCAGGCTCCGTCGGCGTGGCGTGCTTGCGCCGGATGGCAATTTGCGGTAAACTTAGACAAACCCTCTTGGGAGGAATGGATATGACGGCACCGTTTGCGGTGATTTTTGATATGGACGGCGTGATCTTTGACACAGAGGCCATCGCCCTGCGCTGCTGGGGCGAGGCGGCAAGGATGCTGGGGCTGAATGGCTGGCGGGAGCTCTATCCGCAGTGCATCGGCATCACGCAGCCGAAGACCCGGGCGCTCTGGGTCGCGCACTGGGGCGAGGAGAACGCCGAGGCCTTCGGCAAAGAGATCCTCGCGGTCTATGACCGGGAATATGCCGGGCGGCCCGTGCCGCAAAAGCCGGGCGCAGCGGAGATCATCGAAGCGCTCTCCCGGCGCGGCATTCCGATTGCCGTGGCGTCCTCCACGCCGGAGGCGCGCGTGCGTCAGCATCTGACGGAGGCGGGCTTTCTCCCCCGCTTCGACGCCGTGATCGGCGGAGACCGGCTGCAGCGGTCAAAGCCCGCGCCGGACATTTTTCTGCTCGCGGCGGAGGCGCTCGGCGCGGAGCCGGAGCGCTGCTTCGTGATTGAGGACAGCTTCAACGGCATCCGCGCGGCGCACGCGGCGCAGATGCGCCCGATCATGGTGCCGGACATGCTCGCGCCGACGGCGGAGATCACCGCGATGGCGGAGGTTGTGCTGGAGGATCTTTATCAGGCGCTGGAATATTTGATGAGAGAATCAAAATGAGAGGCGAATTCGCCTCTCATTTTTTTCGCGGACGGATGATATCCGTCCCTACGTTACAATAGGTCGATGTTGATCGGCTGCGGGTCTAAATCCGGGTCGTGGCTGGTGAGGACTTTGATACAGCCCTCTCTTTTTTCCTGCGCGGCGATCCACTCGAGACCGCGGCGCTGCAGCTTGGGATCGAAGCCGAAGCCGGGGGTGATCCCCTCGCGCCAGTTGCGCGGCGTGAAGGCAGCGTCGGACGTGAGAAGGACGAAACGGTGCTTGTGCTCCAGCAGCTCCCCGTTCGTGACGAGGACGGAGACCATGCCGTCCGTATGGCCGGGCACGGAGACGAGGAGGATCGTGCCGTCGCCGAGGAGATCATACGCCCAGCGGTTGGGGCCGACGTCGCTGCCCTTGAACCAATAGTGCTCCATCTTGACGCCGTCATAGAAGTGCTTCGGCTGGCGGGCTCGGTAGACCGTGCGGCAGGTCCAGAAATATTCGTCCTCCGCGACGATGATGCGCTTTGCGCCCCGGAGGGATTTGACGGCGCCGATGTGGTCGGGGTCGAAATGCGTGAGGATGACGCAGTCGAGATCCGAGGGCCCCAGGCCCAGCGCCTCGAGCTGCTCGGTAATGGCCATGCCCTGCGGCACCCACGGGCGATAAAACTGCGCGAGGTGCTTCGGCAGCAGGGCCGCAACGGCCTTGGGGT
>JBGUHV010000229.1:0-3311 GCA_045112425.1 Oscillospiraceae bacterium | reverse complement strand
CAATCAACCGTTAGCTGGTGAAGAACCGGGAAAAGAGCTTCACCTTCGAGTATGGCGATTACTTCATCCGCGTGGCAATGAGCGCCGAGGAGATCCAAGCGGAGGGAAAGACCCTGCAGCACTGCGTCGCCGGTTATGCCTGGCGGCACATGGAAGGAAAAACGACGATCCTGTTTCTGCGGAAGATCTCCGAGCCGAATACGCCGCTGTACACCATTGAGATCCTGAACGGAAAGCTGCAGCAGGTGCACGGCTTTCGAAACGACCGGGACAAGCCGGATCCGCGCGTGACTATGGCATGGATTCTGGAGCCGTGGGAAAAGTGGTGGAAGTCCGGAAGCAAACGAGATAAGCAGGGCAATCCGATTCTCAAGAAAGAAAGGAAATCAGCATGAATGAAATGGTAAATACGGGTATGCGGGCCGCCGAGGGCGTCGGCCCCTACGACGCCGCGGTCAGAACGCCGGAGATCATCGGCGCGGAGATCCGGCAGATCCAGGCGAATTGCCGCGCCATGAACGTGCTCTATGCCGTGGAGGCCGGGCGCCGGCTCCACGAGGTCAAGGCGCTATTGAAGCACGGCGAATGGAGCGAATGGGTGAAGAACGAGACCGGCATGAGCATGTCCAGCGCCTCGCGCCTTATGAAGATCTACGACGAGTATGCCGATGATCAAATCAGTCTGGAAGGGGCCGTTGCAAAATCGTCAACGTTGCAAAGTTTGAGCGTTTCCAACGCTTTGCGGCTCCTCGCGATCCCGGAAGAGGAGCGGGAAGCCTTCGCGGAGGAGAACGATGTGCAGCATCTTTCCGCCCGTGAGCTGGAGCAGCTTATCAAAGAAAAGAAGGCTGCGGAGGCCGAGCGCGACATGCTCAAGGAGAACGCTGCGAAGCAGCGGGAAGCCTATCAGTCGGCTTTTCAAGAGGCGGAAAACCAGCGGAACCGCGTTCGGAACGAGCGCGACGATCTGATGCGTCAGCTGAATGACGCTCAGCTGCGGCTCAAGGAATTGGAGTCCAGGCCCGTGGAGGTCGCCGTGCAGGTGGACGAGGAGGCCGTGAAGCAGGCTGCCGAGACCGCAAAGGCCGAGGCTCAGAAGGAGATCGACCGTCTGCAGAAGAAGCTCGCCGCCGCAGAAAGGATGCGCGAGAAATCGGAGAACGCAGCTGCGGAAGCGCAGCGCCGCGCGGACAACGCAAAAGAGCTGATCGAGCAGGCGGCCAGAAACGCGAACGCCGTCAAGGCAGAGGCCCGCGAGGAGGTCGAGCGGCTCAAGCTCCAGCTCGCGCAGAGCGATACGACCGCGGTTCAATTCAAGGTGATCTTCGAGAACGTCTCCGACGGTATGAACGAGATGCTGCGGCTGATCCGGCAGGCGGACGAGCCTGTGGCGGAGAAGCTGCGGAAGGCGGCACATATGCTCGTCGAGCAGTTCGGGGAGAAGGTGTCTGTCTGATGGAACGGCTGACGCAGAACAATTTTGACTATTGCAGCGCGTGCAATCCGAAGAATAAGGAGAGCTGCATGTATCACACCAGCGCTTTCAATGTGAAGTGCGGTGACGCTGCAATCTACGAGCGGCTGCGGGAGTTTGAAAAAATCGGGCTTGAGCCGATGGAGATTTCCGCATTGTGCAAAATGGAAAAGCGCTCTCGCATGGCGCAGATGCTCCGATGGGAACAGGCCACTTACGAAGGGCGGCTGCTTGTGCTGCCGGGGTGCGTGACGATCAAGGGCCTGAAAGAACGGTACATGAGGGCATCAATGCAGAAAGGCTCAGCAGAAACCTATGACAACGGGTTTTGCGGAGGATATCTGCAGGCGCTTCGGACCGTGCTTGGGATCAACAGCGAGGAAAAAGAGGCAGAGTTTCTTTCTGCGTCGGAGGAAAAATAAATATGCACAGAAAGATAACGAAGCCAAACTGCCGTGAATGCGAACATTTCACATCCAGCCGGCACGGCGTCTGGAAATACTGCCTGCATCCGAAAGCGGCGTGCAGCGTGATTCACTTCGAGTATCAGCAGCAGCGGCGGCCGGAATGGTGTCCGCTGGAGGAGGAACACGATGGACATCAAGGAAATTAAAAAGACAATCCAGGATCTGCGGGAGGCGGCTGATATGCCGGCGTGCCGAAACTGCAGCACGGTTATGAATGGTGATGCTCCGGACTATGGAGTGCTGCTCCATAGAGCGGCAAACGTCATTGAAGGCCTAAGCCACGTGGACATGATCGCGGCGGTGATGCGGCCGACGAAGATCTGCGCTTCAACGCCTCTGCCGACTTGGAACCCGTACGGCAGATTTGACAATGAATATGAATTGATCTTGGCGAAGAGGCGGGTTGCCGCTTCGCTCGGGGCTGAGATCATGAAGCACGTGAAGCTCGAGACGAAAGCCCATGAAGGCAGAGCGTGGCTGACGCTGCAGGCGTCGGTGTGGATTTATGTCCCGGAGGACGAATGAGTCTGACGGAGGAGGTAAAAGAATGATTTTGATTGAATGGCTGCGAGCGGCTGTCTGGTATGTGTGCAGGTTCTTTGTGTGGTTTTTCACCGCCAGAGACTGCAAGCACTGCAAGCACGGATCAGAGAATCCGTTTTTTGAAGGCTATATTTGCTATTTGCCACAAGACAAAAAGGAAAAATGCATTCGATGCTGTACAAGACCGTTTTTTGAGAGAGACAGAGAGGAGCGAGCATGAAAACTGCGATCCTTGTTTATCTCGCGGCGTCGGGCGGGGCCGTGCTGGGCTTCGTGATCGGCGCAATCTTCAGCGTAGGAGGGCGGAACGATGTTGACCATTGAAGAGCGGAACGCGATCTACAAGCTCGCAATCGAGCAGTGGGGCCCTATTGCGCAGAAGGTCAAGGCAATCGAGGAAATGGCGGAGCTGATCCAGGCGCTGTGCAAGGATTTCTTCGGGAAGCTGGATCTGCTGAATGCGGTGGAGGAGACCGCGGACGTCGAAATCATGATGGAGCAGCTGCGGATCATGTTCGGGGACAAAGCGATTGACGACGCAAAGCAATTCAAGATCGAGCGGCTGG
Organism: Oscillospiraceae bacterium; assembly: GCA_045112425.1. Lineage (GTDB taxonomy): Bacteria > Bacillota > Clostridia > Oscillospirales > Oscillospiraceae > CAG-103. Next base: position 261 of record JBGUHV010000229.1, on the reverse strand, counting down.
CCGCCATGCTCGCGGGGTTTCAACTGGAGGAAGGGAAATGAAACGAGCAATCTGCCTTATTCTCGTAGTGCTGACAATCGTTACACTGATCTTGTGCGGATGCGAAATGCCGGAAGAAGTGAGCAGAAATGCAGTCGATGCGAGATATACGCCCGCTTATGATTCCGTCGAGACTGATGTGCATTATAAATTTAATCCACTTGGCGAAGAAACATTCACGCTCATGCCAGATGTACACACTGTACACCATCCTGAAATGTA
>JBGUHV010000228.1:0-5442 GCA_045112425.1 Oscillospiraceae bacterium | reverse complement strand
CGCGCCTTCGCGCGGCTGCGTCGTGGAGCAAGCCCATTCTGACGACGTCTCAGGGAGATTTTCCGCCGCGCATGTCGCCGGAAAATCGATTGGATCTGTTTCGCGGCATCCGAGCCGCGAACTCTGCGAGGCTCTTTTGACAAGCTGTAGCGCCGAGATTGCTTTTCTCCCCTCCCTGTGTTATATTCGGCGGGAAGGGAGAGATTCAGATGAAGGCGGAAGAGAAACGGACGCTGACTGCGGCGGAGCAGAAGCGGCAGGCGCGCTTTGAGGCGCTGAGGGCAAAGCTCGAAGCGCAGGGCTGGCGTGCGACGGATCTGGTCATCAGCATTGTAAAGGCGAATGTGTTTGCGGTTTTGCTTGCGATCCCGCTGATGGGGCTCGGCTTCTGGCTGTTTTTCAGGCGCAACGGCGGCATCGGCTCGATGCCGGATCACTTTGCGCTGCTGTTTCTGATCGCGTTCATCGCGCTGATTTTCGTGCACGAGGGTCTGCACGGCGTGACCTGGGCGCTGTTTGCGGAAAACGGATTCAAGGACATTGAGTTCGGCTTCATGAAGGAGCTGCTCACGCCCTACTGCACCTGCGCCGCGCCCCTGAAAAAGGGGCAGTACATCCTCGGCGCGCTCATGCCGCTGATTGTGCTCGGGCTCCTCCCGACGGTGCTCGGCATCCTCTGCGGCTCCATGTTCTGGACGATCATCGGGCTCGTGATGGTGCTCTCCGCAGGAGGCGACATTCTGATCGTGCTCAAGCTGCTGCTCTGGAGGAGCAACGCTGCCGAAAAGCGCTTTCTCGACCACCCGACGCAGGCCGGGCTCGTTGTGTTTGAACGATAATACCGTACCCATCCGCAGCTGCGGATGGGTACTTTTCTTTTTGGTCAAATATGTTATAATGCCGGGTGAAAGCATTTCAGGAGTGGTTCTGATATGAGCAAGCGACTTCCTCCCGCCGAGCGGCGGCGGAGAATTTATGAAATCGTGGAGATCGGCGCGGCGGGCGACCGGGTCAGTCGGGCCTATGATCTGTTTTACACGCTGACCATCGTTCTGAATCTGATCGTGACGATTCTGGACACCTACGACGCGCTGCACGCGAAGTACGAGCTGCTGTTCGACGTCGTGGAAATGGTGACGGTGGCGGCGTTCGCGGTGGATTACATCCTGCGGCTGTACACAGCGGACTTCAAGTACCGCGGGCTCTCCCGCGGGAGGGCGGCAGGAAAATACGCAATCAGCTTCGGCGGTCTCGTCGACCTGATTTCGTTTCTGCCGGTGTATCTGCCGTTCTTCTTCCCGTCGGGCGCGGCGGCGTTCCGCCTCGTGCGCGTGATCCGCATCTTCCGACTGTTTCGCATCAACGCCTATTATGACTCGCTGAACGTCATTACCTCCGTCCTCTCGAGCAAGAAAAATCAACTGGTATCCTCCGTGAACATCATTCTGGTGCTGATGCTGGCGAGCAGCCTGTGCATGTATTCGCTCGAAAACGAGGCGCAGCCGGAGGTGTTCTCCAACGCGTTTTCCGGCATCTGGTGGGCGGCCTCCACCCTGCTGACCGTCGGCTACGGCGACATTTACCCCGTGACGACGATGGGGCGCATCCTCGGCATCGTGATCACCTTCCTCGGCGTGGGCATGGTCGCGATCCCGACCGGTATCATCAGCGCCGGCTTCGTGGAGCAGGACACGCGGCTCAAGCGCCTGAGCGAGCAGGCGAACGAATACGACCTGCACTTCATCAAGGTGCAGCTGCACCGCAACGACCCGTGGGCCGGCAAGAAGATCCGCCAGCTGGGTCTGCCCGCCGGCGTGATCATCGCGGCGATCCAGCGCGGGAAGGACGTCGTGATCCCGAAGGGCGACGTGGAGCTCAAGGACGGCGACGTGCTTGTGATCGGCGCGGAGTTCTTTAAGGACGACTGGCACATTGAGCTCAAGGAGGTCGAGCTGCGGCGGCAGAGCCCGTGGAACGGCGTGGCGATCCATGACCTCGACATCTCGCGCCAGACGCTGATCGTGCTCATAAAGCGCCGCGGCACGATGCTCATCCCCCACGGCAGCATGGTGCTGCGGGAGGGAGACACGGTGCTGCTGTATACGAAGAGTCACATCTCCGGCGCGGTCAGCGTGGAGATATAAAAAAATCCCTCGGCCTAAAACCGAGGGATTTTTTTGCCTCTTACATATCCATGACGTCGGAGTCCTCGCCCTGCGGGAGAACCTCCTCGACGGCGGGTCTGGCAGCAGCCTGCGGACGCGGGCGGGATTCGCTGCCGAGGGCGTTGGTGACGCCGGCGCGGGTACTCTGCACGTTCTGCAGCGCGGTGCGGATGACGCCGTCAGACTGCTGCATGGCGGTCTGAATCGCCTGCTCTGCCGTCTGCACGGCCTGCGCAATCGCCTGCTCGGCGCTCTGGCGGGCGGCGGCGATGGCCTGCTCGGTCTCCTGCAGCGCCTGCACGCAGAACTGAGACGCGGCCTGACGCAGCTGGGAAACACGCTGCTCGGTGGAGGCCATCATCTCGCTGCTCTTCGCCTCGGCCACGCGCACGACCTCCTGCTCGGAGACGAGCACGCGGGCGCGCTCCTCGGCCTGATGGCGGATGCCCTCGGCCTCGTGCTTGGCGTTGGTGATGAATTCGTTGCGCGTCTGCACCAGACGGCGGGCTTCCGACAGCTCGCTGGGCAGCTTGTCCTTGATCTCATCCAGAAGGCCGAGGAGCTTATCGCGCTCCACGATGCACTTTTCATTGCCGAGGGGAACGCCCCAGGCTTCTGATACCATACTATAGAGATCGTCCAGGATCTCCATGACTTCCTGTGCCTGATCCATGTGAATGCCTCCCAAATGAAGATTTATAAGAATCTATGGATTTACGGGTTGATTTTGGCGGCGCGGGCCATGACGTCGTCGATGATCTCGCAGGGAACGAAGGGGCTCAGATCCGCGCCGTAGCTCGCGAGCTCCTTGACCACGGACGAGCTGAGGAAGGTGTACTTCTGCGTCGCGGTGAGGAACATGGTGTCGAGATCGGGGTTGATCTTTTTGTTGATGAGCGCCATCTGAAACTCGTTCTCGAAGTCGGTGTTCGCGCGCAGACCCTTGACGATGACCGCGCCCTCGGGGAAGGTGCGGGCATACTCGGCGATGAGGCCGTCGAAGGTGGTGACCTCCACGTTGGGATAGCGCTGCGTGACAAGCCGCGCCATCTCGACGCGCTCCTCCCGCGTGAACATCGGGCTGTGCTTCCCGGCGTTTTTCATGATACAGACGACCACGCGCTCGAAGATGCCCGAGGCGCGGCGGATGATGTTCAGGTGACCCAGCGTGATGGGGTCGAAGCTGCCGGGATAGATCGCAGTTTTCATATCAGTCGGCTTCCCTTTCGTACAGCGTGAGCATGATCTTGCCGTAGGCGCGCTGACGCTTCATGCGGTACGGCGCGGAAACCTCCGGAAGGCGCTTTTCGCGGCGGCTTTCGCAGACGATGATCCCACCGACCGCCAATTTATCATATTGTATTACAGCGGAGAGGGCTTTGTCAAGTAAAGTCGAATCATAGGGCGGATCCAAAAATATCAAGTCAAACTGCCCGCAGCCGGAGAGAAAGCCGACCGATTCGGTCTGCACCACTTCCCCATTGAGCCTGCAGGCGGCGAGATTTTCGCGCACGAGGCGGACGGCGGCGGTGCTCTCATCAACGAAGGTGCAGCTCTTCGCGCCGCGACTGAGCGCCTCGATGCCGAGCTGGCCCGTGCCGGCGAAAAGATCGAGCACGCGGCGGCCCTCGATATCAAACTGGATGGTGTTGAAAATGGCTTCCTTGACGCTGTCCGTGGTCGGGCGGATGTCCATGCCGACGGGCTCGGTCAGCTTCCGTCCGCGGGCGGTTCCGGTGATGACGCGCATGGGGCTTCTCCCTCCTGTTTCGGGTGATAAAATTCAAAGACGGCGAGCGCCGTGTTTTTCGGCACGACCTCTCTGAGCTGCTCCACGCTCGCCTCCCTGACTGCCTTGACGCTGCGGAAGGCCTTGAGGAGATCGTTTCGGCGCTTTTGGCCGACGCCGGGGATCCGGTCGAGCTGCGAGGTGAGCGAGGCGTTTCTGAGCGAGCGCTGATACTCGATGGAATAGCGGTGCGTCTCCTCCTGAATTGTACCGATGAAGGCGAAGACCGCCTGATTGCCGGAGATGCCGATCTCGCGCCCGCCGGGCGTGATGAGCGCGCGCGTACGGTGGCGGTCGTCCTTGACCATGCCGAAGACCGGGAGCGAGACATTCAGCTCCTCGAGCACCGTCTGCGCGACGGTCGCGTGCTCGGCGCCGCCGTCGATGAGCAGCAGATCCGGCAGGGGCGAGAATTTCTCATCCCCGTCGAGATAGCGCCGGATGCGGCGCGTGACCGCCTCGTGCATGGAGGCGTAGTCGTTCTGCGTCTGCGTCTCCTTCATGCGGAACTTGCGGTAATCGCGCTTGAGGGGCTTGCCGTTGACGAAAACGGTCATGCCGGCGACGATGCCGGTGTCGCCGAGGTTGGAGATATCGAACGCCTCGATGCGCGCGGGATAGGCGGGCAGATCGAGCGACTTCTGCAGCCACTCGAGGGTTTTGGCCGTGCGCTGCACGGCGGTGGTGGAGCGGAGAATCTCCTCCTTCGCGTTGAGCGCCGCGCTTTCGGTGAGGCGGCGGCGGTCGCCGCGCTGCGGCACCTCGAGATAGACGCGCCGTCCGGCCTGCTCAGTGAGCAGGGCTTCCAGCGCCTCCTGCCCCTCGATCTCCCACGGGAGGAGGATCTGCCGCGGCCAGGCGCCGCGCTCGGTATAATACTGCTGCACGAGGGCGGAGAGCGCCTCGCGGTCGTCCTCGAGGGGCTCGGGCATCATCTGCACGTCCTTGCCGGAGAGATTGCCGTTCATGAAGTGCAGCACGGTGAAGCAGCACTTTGCCCCGCGCTGGAAGCCGACGGCGTCCGTGTCGGAATAGGCCGTGGCGATGACGCGCTGATGGTTCTGCAGCTCCTTGACGGCGCGGAGGCGGTCGCGGAGCTCCGCGGCGTATTCAAAGCGCAGCTCCTCGGCGGCGGACTCCATGCGCTGCTGCAGATCCTGCGTGAGCTCGTCCGTCTTGCCCTCCAGAATGAGCACCGCCTCATCGATGCTGCGGCGGTATTCCTCCGCGGAGGCGTCCTTGAGACAGTAGCCGGCGCAGGCGCCCATATGATAATTCAGGCAGGGTCTGGCCTTGCCGATGTCGCGCGGGAAGCGGCGGGAGCAGGTCGGCAGGCGGAGGGCCTTGGAGATCGTGTCGAGAATCTCATGCGTGACGCTGCGGCCGCCGTAGGGGCCGAAATAGCGCGCGCCGTCCTTCGCCGTCTGGTTAACGAGGGTGAAGGTCGGATATTGCTCGCGCAGATCGAGCCGGACGAAGGGATAGCCC
>JBGUHV010000227.1:0-3168 GCA_045112425.1 Oscillospiraceae bacterium | reverse complement strand
CTCCCGGAGCATTTGCTCCCACTGCAGAACATAGCTTTGAGAGAGGACAGGAACCTGCGCGCTGCGGGCAGAGGCGGCAATGGCGCCGCCGCAGCCGAGCAGAAGCACGGCGCACAGCAGCGCCATCAAGCGTTTGATCAAACGCATGGGTGGATCCTTTAGCCGTCCTTGCGGGCGCGGGCGGCCTTCGCCTCCGCCTCATCGAGGCTCTCGGAGAGATAGTAGCCCAGCGCGAGCAGGCTGTCGGAGAAGTGGATGTTCTCAACGATCACATCCGTGTCCTCGAGCTGCAGCTCGGTGTTGGTGAAGTTCCAGATGGAGTGCACGCCGCAGGCGCAGACCTCCTTGGCGACCTTGTTCGCCATATCCTTCGGCACGCAGAGCACCGCCACGTCGGGCTTGAGCTGGGTGATCACCTCATCCATCTTGCCGAAATCGTGCACGGGCACGCTGTGGATCTCGCGGCCGATGACCTCGGGGTTGACGTCAAAGGCGGCCTTGAGCGTATAGCCGTACTGCTCGAAGCTGAAATTCTCGGCCAGCGCGCGGCCGATGTTGCCGACGCCGACGAGCACCGCGGTATAGTTGCGGTCCATGCCGAGGATCTTTGCGATTTCGCCGCGCAGCGCGACGACGTTATAGCCGTATCCCTGCTGACCGAATTCGCCGAAGCAGCTGAAATCCTGCCGGATCTGAGAGGGGGTCAGCCCCATCTGACGGCCCAGCTCGCCGGAGGAGATGCGCTCCACGCCGGCTGCGGTGAGATCGTCGAGCTTGCGGAGATAGCGGGGCATTCTTCTGATGACATTATTCGATACTTTGATGCGTTTCACAATGGCCTCCTGTGGCTGAAACCAGCCGTTTCCTTTTCGATGATGCGTCCAAAAGGACAGATTACTCCAAATCTTTGCACTAACTCAGCGTCAGTATAACACAACATCTTTTTCTTTGCAAGATGGACAAAAAAACAGCTTTTGTCTCTTATTCCGGCTGATTATTGACAAAGGCGCAAAATCGAGTTACCATAATATCTCTATGCAAACCGCATCACCTTATAATATAGATTGAAATCAGGAGCTTCTATGGATCAACCGACAAGCACAAGCCGATATCTCCCGGGGCTGGACGGACTGAGAGCCGTCGCCATCCTGGGCATCGTGCTGTATCATATGTTCCCCGGCGCTGTGCGCGGGGGCTATCTCGGCGTGACCATGTTTTTCGTGCTGTCGGGCTATCTGCTCTCGCGCACGGGCTCTGCCGCGCTCGCGCAGGGCCGCTGGCGGACGCTCGGCTTCTGGCAGAAGCGCGTGCGGCGCATCTATCCGGCGCTGCTGTGGGTGCTGGCGCTGACGCTGATCGCCCTGCGGCTCTGGCTGCCGGAGGGGCTCGTGGACGTGCGCGGCGAGCTCAGGAGCATTCTCCTCGGCTATCAGAACTGGCGGCAGATTCTCCAGAGTCAGGATTATTTCTCCCGCCTCACGTCCACCTCGCCGTTTACGCACATGTGGTCGCTCGCGGTGGAGCTGCAGTATTATCTCGTGTGGCCGCTGCTGTTCGCCATCTACCGGGCCGAGCAGGGCGACGACGGCAAATGGGGCAGCATCGGCATTCTGATCGCGCTCGCGGTCGCCTCCGCAGCGGCGATGGGATTTTTGTATCACTGGACGGGCGACCCCTCCCGCGCCTACTACGGCACGGACACCCGCGTGCACGCGCTGCTGCTCGGCAGCGCCGTCGGGCTCATTCCGCCCGAGCGCCTGCGCTGCTCGAAGGGGCTCGGCGGCGCGCTCTTTGCGCTCAGCGCGGCGGGCATGCTCGCGCTCTCCATCGTGCTGGACGGGGCTTCGCCTTATGCCTATTACGGGCTGATCGCGCTCGCGGCGGTGCTCTCCGTCGTGCTGGCCGTGCTCTGCGCGCAGGAGTCGCTGCCCTTCGGCCGCGTGCTCGGCTGGGCGCCGCTGAAATGGCTTGGCCAGCGCAGCTATGAGATTTATCTCACCATGTATCCGGTGCTGTATCTGATGGAACGCCTGCAGCCGATTGAGGACGCGCTCTGGCGGCATCTGGCGGAGGCGGGGCTCATCCTTGCGCTCTCCGTGGTGATTCACGCGCTGGCCGTGCCCAAGGCATGGATGGCGCCGCTCGGCGAGCCGGGCTGGAAATGGTTCAAGCGTCCGGCGGCGCTCGCTGCCGCCGCGGCGTTCTCGCTGGGGCTCGTGATCTCGCTGGCCGCGCCCGCCTCGGCGGAGGATCTCGAAGCGCTGGAGCGCGAGCTGGAGGCCAACCGCGAGCAGATTGAGGCCGCGCAGACCGAGGCGCCAGACGATCTCTCCGAGCCGGAGCCGACCGAGGAGCCGACGATCAACCCCGCGGAGGTCTCCATGGTCGGCGACTCGGTGATGCTCGGCGCGCTCCCGGCACTGCAGGAGGCGCTGCCCGGCTGCACCGTGGACGCGAAGGTCTCGCGCCAGCTCTGGGACGCCTACGCCGTGCTCGACGCGCTGGAGGCGAGCGGTCAGCTCGGCAGCATCGTCGTCGTGGCGCTCGGCACGAACGGCCCCTTCACCGTGGAGGACGGGCAGGGCATCGTCGACCGCATCGGGCCGGATCGGCAGATCTACTGGGTCACGGCCTTCGGCACGAGTCTCAGCTGGCAGGAGCAGTCCAACAGCAGCATCCGCGCGCTCGCGGAGCAGAACGCAAACGTGACCATCATCGACTGGGCCGCCGCCGCGGCGCAGAACACCGGCTGGCTCTATTCCGACGGCATTCATCTGCAGGGCGACGGACAGCAGGCCTACGCCGCGCTGATCCAGAGCGCGCTGGGCTATACCCCTCCCCCGCCGACGGAATCGGACAGCGCGCCGTTCGTCATCTGGGATGAGGAGCAGGGGATCATTCTTTCGGATCCGTAAACAAGATTCCTCCCGGGGCAGGCTGCGAATTCGCCGGAAGCGAAAACAAATTCAACCATTCTCTGCCGGGCCGGCGAGGGCGTCGGCCCCTGCGACGCACCGCGCAAAATGGTACCAATAATAATCCCCCTCCGCTGTTCGTGGGAACATGCGGAGGGGTTTTGCGTCTTTGTATGCGGATCAGTTGGAGAAGAGCACGATGGCGAGATAGCGGAGCTGATCCTCGCCGGTGTTGACCATGTCGTGCTCCTCG
>JBGUHV010000226.1:0-4818 GCA_045112425.1 Oscillospiraceae bacterium | reverse complement strand
CTCACGGACGAGGAAATCTCCGCCGGCATCGCCGCCTATAAGCCTGAAGGCGCCCGCGCCAGCGTGGAGCTCGCCAACGGCTTCGTGATCGTGAACGACTGCTATAACGCCAACCCCGACTCCATGGCAGCGGGTCTCCGTGCCCTGCAGCGCGCGGACGCCTATCGCCGCGTCGCCATTCTGGGCGACATGGGCGAGCTCGGCGAAACGGCGGAGCGGCTGCACTACGAAACCGGCGTCACGGCGGGGGAGTGCAAGGTCGATCTGCTCATCACCTGCGGCCCGCTCTCGAAGCACATGGCCGCCGGAGCGAAGGAGGCGGGCGTGCGGGAGGTTCTCTCCTTCGACACCCTCGCCGATACGCTCTGCGCCCTGCCGGACGCAATCGAGCCGGGCGACCGCGTGCTTGTCAAGGCCTCGCACTCCATGCAGTTTGAAAAGATCGTCGCCGCGCTGCACACGCTGTATCGGGAAAATGCTTGACATTTGCCTGTCAGATAAGATATAATACCACTTCGGTGCCGCTCTTCGGTGCCAAAACACCAACCTGCCAACTACTGCGGGAAAACCCGCTGTTGAGTATTAAAAATGAGTATTGACGGATAGTCGATGCGCACAGATTTTCGAGCAGCTTTTTTGTCTGATGAAGACGAAAAGATGCAGGAAGCCTTTGTGGCTTTCAAATCTTTTCGGCGAAATCAGGCAGAAAAGATGCCGGAAAGATGGCGCAGCGATCTGTTCGGCGATACTCACCTAGAAAGGAGAAACACGATGTTCCGTACCTACCAGCCCAAGAAGCGTCAGCGCAAGAAAGAGCATGGCTTCCGCAAGAGAATGGCGACCGCCAACGGCCGCAAGGTTCTGGCCCGCCGCAGAGCGAAGGGCAGAAAAAAGCTGAGCTACTGATTCAGCCCGATCAAACCGTGAGCAGGGCTGCTGATTGAATATCGCGTTTTCAGGGTGGGGTTGCTCCACCCTTAAAGCGTTTGCAGCCTGCGGCAAAAAATGGGAGAGGCAGATGGAATTTACCGATACCCTGAAAAAGAATCATGAATTCCGGCGCCTGTACTCCAAGGGAAAGAGCGCTGCCGCCGCAACGCTTGCCGTCTACTGCCGCAAAACCGGCAGGGAGGGCAACCGCATCGGCTACACCGTGTCGAACAAGATCGGCAACGCCGTCACGCGCAACCGCATCCGCCGCCGTCTGCGGGAGATCTATCGTCTCCACGAGGGCGAGCTGCAGCGCGGGTATGACGTGGTCATCGTCGCCCGTCACCGCGCGAGCGAGGCGGATTATCACCGTCTGGAGCGCGATCTTCTGCGCGTGTTCGCGTCGCTTTCGCTTCTGAAGGAGGAATGCATGTGAAACGCATTCTCATCGCCCTCGTCAAGTTCTACCGAAAGTATATCTCCCCGCTCACGCCCCCGACCTGCCGCTATGTGCCCACCTGCTCGCAGTACGCGCTCGAGGCGCTCGAAAAATACGGCGCGCTCAAGGGCGGCTGGCTTGCCGTCAAACGCATCTGCCGCTGCCATCCCTTCCACAAGGGGCACGATTTTTACGACCCGGTCCCATGAGGACCACAAACCATTGATGGGAGTCATCTTATGTCATTTACCTCAATTTTCGGATGGCCGCTGAAGCTCTTCTATGAGCTCACGAAGAATTATGGCATTGCCATCATTCTCTTCGGCATCCTGGTGAACGTCATTCTCTTCCCCTTCATGGCCAAGAGCAAGAAGAGCATGATGCGCACCACCCGACTCAACCCGAAAATGAAGGCTCTGCAGGAGAAGTACGCCAAGGATCAGCAGCGTCTGCAGCAGGAGACGATGAAGCTCTATAAGGAAGAGGGCGTCAGCCCCATGTCCGGCTGTCTCTGGACGCTGATTCCGTTCCCGCTCCTGTTCGCGCTCTATGCCGTCATCCGTCAGCCGCTGAGCAAGATGATGGTTCTCGGCTCTGACGCGATTGCGAGCCTCACCGACTGGGTCACGAAGAACGCGGGCTACGTCGCCGCCGAGAGCGGCCGTGCCTCCGCGTATTCCGAGATTCAGATCACCGACCTCATCCACCAGAACTGGGATGCGGTCACCAACGCCCTCGGCACCTTCGGCGATAAGCTCATGGACATCAACTATCGCTTTCTCGGCATGAACCTCGGCGAGCAGCCCACGTTCAAGCTCTGGAGCGTCGATTGGAGCGATGTGCATGTCTGGGGCCCTGCGCTGGGTCTGTTCCTGATCCCCGTGGTCTCCGCCGGCATGAGCTGGCTGAGCATGGTCATCAGCCAGAAGACGAATCCGGCCATGGATCCGCAGGCCGCCAACACCAACAAAACCATGATGCTCTTCATGCCGCTCATCTCACTGTGGATCTGCTTCAGCATGCCCGCGGCCATGGGCGTCTACTGGATCATCAACAGCGTCTGCGGCATCGTGCGCGACGTGTTCCTCACCAAGTACTATACCAAGAAGCTGGATCTTGAGGACGCCGTCCGCGCCGAGAAGAACGCGCAGCGCGCCGAGGTCATCGCCGAGCAGGAGCGCCAGCGCCAGAAGGAAGAGACCGAGCGCCGCCGCGCCGCGGGCGAGACGGAGATGAACCGCAACACCAGCAAGAAGAAGATTCAGGCCAGCCAGAAGCAGCAGAACGACGAGCGCAAGGCTGAGGCCGCCCGCGAGGAGCGCGCCCAGAAGCGTGCCCGGCTCGGCATCGAGGAGCCGGAGACGCCCGCCTCTCAGGTGGGCAATCGCCGCTATGCCCGCGGCCGCAATTACGATCCCGACCGCTACTTCTACAGCCGGCCCGAGACCGCCGAATCCGACGGCGCCGAAACAGGAGAGAACTGAATATGCTGAAAGTTTTAGAAAAGTCTGCGAAGACAGAGGACGAGGCTCTCGCCCTGGCTCTCGAGGAGCTGGGCGTTGATCGCGACGAGGTCTCTGTTGAAATCGTGGAGCGCGCCAAGTCCGGCTTTCTCGGCATCGGCGCGCAGGACGCCGTTGTGCGCGTCACCTACGAGGTGGAGGACGATCCCTATCAGGAGATTCGCTCCTTCCTCGGCGGTCTGCTCGAGCGCATGGGCGTCGAGGCCGAGATGGACATCCAGCCGCGCGAAAACGGCGGCGTCACGGTCAATCTGTCCGGCCCGAACATGGGCGCTGTCATCGGCCGCCGAGGCGAAACGCTCGACGCGATCCAGCACCTGACGAACTATGCCGTCAATCGCGGCGGCGACAAGCACACCCACATCAGCGTCGACGCCGAGAGCTACCGCGCCAAGCGCGAGGATTCTCTCGTCCGCCTCGCCGAGAAGATGGCCGCCAAGGTCATCAAGTATAAGCGCAGCATGGCGCTCGAGCCGATGAATTCCTATGAGCGTCACGTCATCCACACCGCGCTGCAGAACTATGAGGGCGTCTCCACCAGCTCCACCGGCACCGAGCCGAACCGCCGCGTCGTTGTGAGCTATGAGCGTCCGCAGCAGCCGGAGCGCCCGAGCAAAAAACCCACCAGCAGAGAGTGGGCCTGATTGACAGGAGGTAACACCATGTTGTTTGAAAAGGTAAGAGACATTCTCGCCGAGCAACTCGAGATCGATCCCGAGACCATCACGCTCGATACCAACATCATCGACGATCTCGATGCGGATTCTCTGGACTTCGTGGAGATGATCACCTCCATCGAGGATGAGTTCAACATCGTCGTCACCGACGAGAAGGTCGGCGATTTCAAAACCGTCCGCCAGGTCGTCGAGTTCCTCGAGACCCTCGTGAAGTAATCAAAAAGGAGCCTGCGTTGCAGGCTCCTTTTTGAGACTCACGCTCCATCGTCCTCGGCTTTGCCTCGGTTGGTCGGCGCGAGGGCTCGCGTAACGCTTCGCTTTAGGGAGTTTTTGCCGCGGCAAACCCACGGCAAAAACGGATTGAATTTCAAAGGAGAGCCCTATCACGGCTCTCCTTTGAAGCGCGGAGCGCTAAAACGCCAGACTCCAGGCGATCAGCAGCTGCGCCGCGTAATAGGTATAGTGCACCCAGCGGTTATAGACCGGGTCCTTCGCCGTGCCGAAGCAGTGGCAGGAGAGAATCGTGTCGCTGATCACGAACAGCACACCGCCGACGGCGAAGAGCACCGTCGCGGCGCAGGGCGCTTTCACGGCGAGCCCGCAGGCGATGGCGCCCATCCCGGCCACGAGGGCGATATACCCATAGCCCGGGATCTGCATTTTGCCGGCGTCTGCCTTGCAGCGCAGCGCGCTTACGCCCGCAATTGCCAGCAGTCCGACCCAGAAGGGGAGACCGGGCAGCCATGCTTTCCCGTTCACGCCGAGCATAGCGGCGATGTAGAGCACATGGCCCAGCGCGAACGAGATCGCGCCGATGAGAAAATATAGATCATGCTTCTCCGGGTATTCAAACCGCATCGCGAGCAGCACGTCGCCGATCAGCCCCAGCACGAGGCCAAACCCGATCAGCAGGTGATGCCTGCCGCCGCCGGCAAGGATTGCAAACCAGAGCCCGGTGAGCACAAAGCAGAGGCTTGCGAGCCCCTTGAGCCGCACGGCCTTCGGGTGGTTGCCGCGTTCCATCTCCGCCAGAAACAGATGGTCGAGCACCAGGCAGCCGATCGTCAGCAGGACGGGGAGGACAAATTTCATCGTAAAACTCCTTTCCAACTCCTTATTCACGATTTGTTCATAATTTCAGTATACGGTATCTGTACAACTCTGTCAACGATAATCCGAAAATTGAAAGTATATTTATGCATCTTCTACAAAACTACGACCGTTGACAAGGGGTTCAAAAATGCATATA
>JBGUHV010000225.1:0-8637 GCA_045112425.1 Oscillospiraceae bacterium | reverse complement strand
ACGATCCAGCCCGAAACGACGGACGGCGGCTTCAAAATCGTCTCCGTCACGGCGCAGTCTCCCGCCGAGACCGCCGGCCTCGTCGCGGGCGACGTGATTCTCGCCGTCGACGGCACCGACGTGTCGGACAAGACCCTCAGCGAGGTGCAGCAGCTCATCCGCGCCAAGCTCGATAAGACGATCTCCTTCTCCATTCGCGCCGAGGACGGCCGCACGCGCACCGTCGCCGTGGACTGCACCGTCATCCACACCGACCCGGTCTCGTTCAAAATGCTCGAGAACAACGTCGGCTATATCCAGATCAACAACTTCGAGAGCGGCAGCGGCGACGGCGCCATCAAGGCCATCGACCAGCTGCTGTCGGACGGCGCGGGCGCGCTCGTCTTCGACGTGCGCAACAATCCCGGCGGCAAGCTCTCCGAGCTCATCACGCTGCTCGACCACATCCTCCCCGAGGGTGACATTTTCGTCGGCGTCGACCGCTCCGGCAAGGAGAGCGTCACGAAGTCCGATAACGTCTGCGTCAAGGTGCCGATGAGCGTGCTCGTCAACGCCAACACCTACAGCGCCGCCGAGTTCTTTGCCGCCGCCCTGCGCGAATATGACTGGGCGACCATCGTCGGCGAGAACACCACCGGCAAGGGCCGCAGCCAGACGACGCTTCTGCTCTCTGACGGCAGCGCCGTGCACATCTCCAGCAACAAGTATCTCACGCCCCAGCGCGTGGATCTCTCCGAGCAGGGCGGCCTGATCCCCGACCAGACCGTCACCCCGGGCGACGATCCCGAAGTGGACGCACAGCTCAACGCCGCGATTTCGGCAGTTTTGAAATAATAAAACAGTAAGGAGTTATCATCACATGGCAAACGAGAGCAGATACAAAATGAGCGCAGAGCGCCGTCAGGCGCTCGCGGAGGAGCTCCAGCAGCTCGAAACCGTCGGCATGAAGGAGGCCGCCGAGCGCATCGCAGAGGCGAGATCCTTCGGCGACCTGTCCGAGAACAGCGAATATGACGAGGCCAAGAACGAGCAGGGCAAAATTGCCTCCCGCATCGCAGAGCTCCGCGATCTCGTGGAGAACGCCGTCATCGTCGAGAAGGGCAGCGAGGCCAGCGACGTCGTCTCCATCGGCTCGCGCGTGCGCGTGCAGGATCTCGAGGACGACTCCGAGGAGGAGTACCAGATCGTCGGCTCCCAGGAGATCGACCCCATGAACGGCCGCATCAGCGATGACAGCCCCTTCGGCTTCGCCCTCAAGGGCCACCGCGTCGGCGATATCGTCACGGTCGAAGCCCCCGCAGGCGAGCTCAAGTTCAAAATCCTTGCCCTCGAAAACGAATAATAGAATCCGTAGGGGCGATTCACGAATCGCCCGCATTCCTGCCGGATATCACTGTAGGGGCGGCGCTTCGTCGCCCGCGAGAGGAAAGAAAGAATATGTCCAACGAGAACAACACCCCCGCCGCCGCGCCCGAGCAGGATCTCTCCGAGCTTCTGCAGATCCGCCGCGACAAGCTCAAGGCTCTGCAGGATGAGGGCCGCAACCCCTTCGAGCAGACGCGCTTCGTGCGCTCCGCCTGGTCGGCTGAGATCAAGGCCGATTTCGACGGCTTCAACGAAAAGCACGTCGCCGTCGCCGGCCGCATCATGTCCAAGCGCGGCATGGGCAAGGCCATCTTCTGCCACATTCAGGACGACCGCGGCCAGATCCAGCTCTATATCCGCAAGGACGCCGTCACCGAGCAGGAATTCGCCGACTTCCGCAAGTATGACATCGGCGATATCATCGGCGTCGAGGGCTTCGTCTTCCAGACCAAGACGGGCGAGATCAGCGTGCACGTCGAGTCCGTCGTGCTGCTGAGCAAGTCTCTGCGCCCGCTGCCCGAGAAGTTCCACGGCATGACGAACACCGAGCTCAAGTACCGCCAGCGCTACGTCGATCTCATCATGTCCACCGACAGCCGCCGCAACTTCGAGATCCGCTCCGCCTTCATCCGCCACGTCCGCCGCTATCTGGACGATCACGGCTACATGGAGGTCGAGACCCCGGTGCTGAACACCATCTCCGGCGGCGCCACGGCGCGTCCGTTCATCACGCACCACAACACGCTCGATATCGACATGTACCTGCGCATCGCCACGGAGCTGAACCTCAAGCGCCTGATCGTCGGCGGCATCGAGCGCGTCTATGAAATCGGCCGCATCTTCCGTAACGAGGGCATGGACACCAAGCACAACCCCGAGTTCACCACGGTCGAGCTCTATCAGTCCTATGCCGATTTCAACGACATGATGGACCTGTTCGAGGAGCTGCTGTCCACCGCGGCCGAGCAGATTCTCGGCACGCACCAGATCCAGTGGCAGGGCTATGACATCGACCTCACGCCCGGCTGGCCGCGCCTGACAATGGCGGAGGCCGTCAAGAAGTACGTCGGCGTCGACTTCATGCAGATTGCCGACGACGCGGAGGCCGTCGCCGCGGCGAAGGCCGCCGGCGTCGACATGGAGAAGGTCGAGCCCACCTGGGGTCACGCGCTCTATGAGTGCTTCGACCAGAAGGTGGAGGAGCAGCTCATTCAGCCGACCTTCATCACCATGCACCCCGTGGACGTCTCTCCGCTGGCCAAGCGCAGCCCCAAGGACCCGCGCCTGACCGAGCGCTTCGAGCTCTTCATCTGCCACAGCGAGATGGGCAACGCCTTCTCCGAGCTCAACGACCCCATCGACCAGCGCCAGCGCTTTATGAAGCAGGTGGAGCTGCGCGCCAAGGGCGACGATGAGGCGGGCATGATGGACGAGGACTTCATCAACGCGCTCGAGTACGGCATGCCCCCCACGGGCGGCCTCGGTATCGGCATCGACCGCTGCGTCATGATGCTCTGCAACGCCTCCTCCATCCGCGACGTTCTGCTCTTCCCCACGATGAAGCCGGAGAACTGATATGAAGAAGCTTTTCGGCGGGCTGAACCTCACCTGGCCCAAGATCATCATCGGCGCGATCCTTGCCGGTGCCTATACCGCCCTCATGGCGATCCTCCCCGCCGCGAAGGACACGTCCTTTGCCGATATCAGCATCTCCTTCGAGGTGTGGATTCTCTTCGGTATCCTCATCATCACCAACAGCAAAACGCCGCTCGAGTCGGCGCTCAAGTGCTTCGTCTTTTTCCTCATCAGCCAGCCGCTGGTCTACCTCATTCAGGTGCCGTTCACGCGTCTGGGCTGGGGCATCTTCGTGTACTATCCGCCCTGGTTTTACTGGACGCTCTTCACGCTCGTCATGGGCTACGTCGGCTGGTACATGCGCAGGGAGAAGTGGTGGAGCCTGCTGATCCTCGGCGCCATGCTCGTGCTGCTGGCCTATCACTATGCGGGCTTTCTGAGCGAGAGCATCTCCTTCTTCCCGAACCATCTGCTGAGCGCGATCTTCTGCGCCGTCACGATGATCGCCTATCCGCTGTGCATCTTCGAAAAGAAGCAGCTGCGCACGGCGGGCCTCATCCTGAGCCTCGTGCTGCTCATCGGCGTGACCGTCTTCGTCCTCGCGCAGGGCCGAACCGCCTATGAGACCGACGTGCTCTCAAACGGCGGCTCGCTCGGCGCAGAGTTTGACGATACCTACACCGCCGAGCTCGCCGACCCCGCCTACGGCGAGGTGTCCATCCGGTACGAGGAGGGCATCGAGGACTATATGGTGCACGCGCGGTTCACCAAAACCGGCTCCACCGAGCTCATCCTCACCGCCCCCGACGGCACGCAGCAGCGCTTCGCCATCGAGATCGGCCGCGATACCTACGATATCGAACCCATCACACCATAATGACAAGGAAAGAGCCCGCCACGGCGGGCTCTTTCCTTTTGCGCATTTGATTAACCATAATTATATTACGTTAATATAGAGTGGAGCGTGGAGTTGAAACAAGGAGTCGGCTTGCGCCGACGGATTTGAATACCCCCTCCGACCTCGCTTTGCTCGGCCACCTCCCCCAAAGGGGGAGGCAAGTGTTCCGACGCACCCACTTGGCGCCCCCTCTGGGGGAGCTGGCAGCCCGCAGGGCTGACTGAGGGGGTTATCCAATTGCGCGAAGCGCACCTTTCAACTCCACACTCCACACTCCACTCTCTTTTCCCGTTTTGTCTCTTGCAAACCGCCGCGCTCTGCGCTATACTTTCCCTCGTGCGAAAAAGGAGGGAACGGCATGACACTCACGCCGCGTATGTTTCTCATTGTCTGTCCGCTGCTGTTTCTGGCGGGCTTTGTCGATTCCATCGGCGGGGGCGGGGGGCTCATCTCCCTGCCGGCGTATCTGTTTGCGGGCCTGCCTGTGCATGCCGCCGTCGCCACGAACAAGCTCTCCTCCGCCTGCGGCACCTCGGTTGTCACGGCGCGGTTTATCAAGAACGGGCTGGTGAATTTCAAGGTCGTGCTCCCGGGCGTGGCCGCCGCCATGCTCGGCTCCGCCATCGGCGCGAGACTGTCGCTTCTCGCGAGCGAGGCGCTCATCCGCTGGCTGCTTCTGCCGGTGCTGCCCATCGCCGCGTTCTTTGTTCTCAACCGCCATCTCTTCCCGGATCGGGAAAACGCTCCCGCCGTCGCCGACCGGCGCACGATTCTTGTCTGCGTCATTTCGGCGCTTGTCATCGGCGTCTATGACGGCTTCTACGGCCCCGGCACGGGCACGTTTCTCATCATCGCCTTCACGGTCTTTGCCAAAATGAGCGTGGGCGCGGCCAACGCGCAGGCGAAGGTCATCAATCTCACGACGAATCTCACCTCCCTCGCCGTCTTTCTTGCGAGCGGACAGGTGGTCGTCACGCTCGGTCTCGCGGCGGCGGCCTGCAACATGCTCGGCGGCTGGGTGGGCGCCGGACTCGCCATGGAAAAGGGCACAAAAATTACAAGACCAACGATATTAATTGTTCTTTTGTTACTCCTTTTTAAGATCTTAACAAACCGCTGAAATGACGCCGTTTTTCGGCGTCATCTTTGTCGCAATTCACAGTTGACATTGATTTTCAATACCCAAATATTGTGTTGAGGTCACTTGACAGAAACTATATCTAGTGGTAACATTACGAGTGCACGCAAGACGTGCATGGAGGAAGCTATGCTCATTTCCGGACTGCAAAAGATGACGCTGCTGGACTATCCCGGCCGCGTGGCCTGCACGGTTTTTACCGGCGGGTGCAACTTCCGCTGCCCGTTCTGCCACAACGCGTCTCTGGTCATTCCGGAGGAGCTGCGCGCGGCTGACGGCGGCGTGGAGGCCATTCTGGCCTTCCTGAAAAAGCGCCAGGGCCTGCTCGACGGCGTCGCCATCACGGGCGGCGAACCGCTCCTGCACGCCGACATGGCGGACTTTCTGCGGCAGATCCGCGCCCTCGGCTATCAGATCAAGCTCGATACGAACGGCTCGTTCCCGGAGCGGCTCATCTCCCTCGTGGAGGAGGGTCTGGTCGACCGCGTGGCGATGGACATCAAGAACGCCCCCGGCCTCTATGCCGAGACGGCGGGCTTCCCGCTTCTGGACATCGCGCCGATTGAGCGCAGCAAGAACTTCCTGCTCGAGGGCAGGGTAGAATATGAATTCCGCACCACCGTCGTCAAGGGGCTGCACACGACCGAGAGCCTCCTGGAGGCGGCGCGCTGGATTGAAGGCGCGAAGGAATATTATCTGCAGCAATTCAAGGATTCGGGCGAGCTGCTCGCCCCGAACGGGCTCGGCGCGTTCGACAACGACGAGATGCGCGCCCTCGCGGACGCAGTGCGCGTGATCATCCCCACCGCGCAGCTGCGCGGCGTGGAATAAGAGAGACATTTATTTCTATAGAGAGAAGAGGGAACCACCATGTATCAGGTCATCAAGAGAGACGGCAAGATCGTTGATTTTGACATCACCAAGATCGCGAACGCCATCAAGAAGGCCTTCGAGGCCACGAACACCGAGTATAACGACAGCGTCATCGACTTTCTGGCGCTGAAGGTCTCCGCCGACTTCCTGCCGAAGATCAAGGACGGCAAGGTCGCCGTCGAGGACGTGCAGGACAGCGTTGAGGCCGTGCTCTCCCGCGGCGGCTATGAGACCGTCGCCAAGGCGTACATCCTCTATCGCAAGCAGCGCGAGAAGCTGCGCAACATGAACTCCACCTATCTGGACTACAAGGAGACCGTGGACAAGTACCTCAAGGTCGCCGACTGGCGCGTGAAGGAAAACTCCACCGTCACCTACTCCGTCGGCGGTCTGATCCTCTCCAACTCCGGCGCCATCACGGCCAACTACTGGCTCAGCGAGGTGTATGACGAGGAGATCGGCAATGCCCACCGCAACTGCGACATTCACCTGCACGACCTGAGCATGCTCACCGGCTACTGCGCCGGCTGGAGCCTCAAGCAGCTCATTCAGCAGGGCCTCGGCATCCCGGGCAAGATCAACTCCGCCCCGGCGAGCCACCTGTCCACGCTCTGCAACCAGATGGTCAACTTCCTCGGCATCATGCAGAACGAATGGGCCGGCGCGCAGGCGTTCTCTTCCTTCGATACCTATCTCGCCCCCTTCGTCAAGGTTGACAACCTCGATTATAAGGAGGTCAAGCAGTGCATCCAGTCGTTCATCTTCGGCGTGAACACGCCCTCCCGATGGGGCACGCAGGCGCCGTTTTCGAACATCACGCTCGACTGGACGGTTCCGGCGGACCTGAAGGATCTGCCCGCCATCGTCGGCGGCAAGGAGATGGACTTCACCTACGGCGACTGCAAGGCCGAGATGGACATGGTCAACAAGGCCTTCATCAACATCATGATCGAGGGTGACGCGAACGGCCGCGGCTTCCAGTATCCGATCCCGACCTATTCCATCACCCGCGACTTCGACTGGTCTCCCACCGAGAACAACAAGCTCCTCTTCGAGATGACTGCGAAGTACGGCACGCCCTACTTCTCCAACTACATCAACTCCGATATGGAGCCGAGCGACGTGCGCAGCATGTGCTGCCGCCTCCGTCTCGACCTGCGCGAGCTGCGCAAGAAGTCCGGCGGCTACTTCGGCTCCGGCGAGAGCACCGGCTCCATCGGCGTCGTCACGATCAACATGCCGCGTCTGGCCTATCAGGCGAAGGACGAGAAGGACTTCTATGAGCGCCTCGACCACCTCATGGATCTCGCCGCCCGCTCGCTGAAGATCAAGCGCGACGTCATCACGAAGCTCCTCGACATGGGGCTCTATCCCTACACCAAGCACTATCTCGGCACCTTCGCCAACCACTTCTCCACCATCGGCCTCGTCGGCATGAACGAAGCCGGCCTCAACGCCGGCTGGATCCGCGCCGATATGACCGACCCCAAGTGCCAGGAGTTCGCCAAGCAGGTTCTCGACCATATGCGCGAGCGCCTGAGCGACTATCAGGAGCAGTACGGCGACCTCTATAACCTCGAGGCCACCCCGGCTGAAAGCACCGCCTACCGCTTCGCCAAGCACGACGTGGAGGACTTCCCGGACATCATCACTGCGGCCGAGGCCGGCGGCACGCCGTATTACACCAACAGCTCGCACCTGCCCGTCAGCTACACCGAGGACGTCTTCGACGCGCTTGACATTCAGGACGATCTCCAGACGCGCTACACCTCCGGCACCGTCTTCCACGCCTTCCTCGGCGAGAAGCTCCCGAGCTGGGAGGCCGCCGCGAACCTCGTGCGCAAGATCGCCGAGAACTACCGCCTGCCGTATTACACCATGAGCCCGACCTACTCCGTCTGCAAGGAGCACGGCTACCTCACCGGCGAGCAGTTCACCTGCCCGCACTGCGGCAAGCCCACCGAGGTCTACAGCCGCATCACCGGCTACTACCGCCCGGTGCAGAACTGGAACGACGGCAAGGCGCAGGAGTTCAAGGAGCGCCGCGAGTACGTCGTGGCCCGCTCGAACCTGAAGCACACCGGCCCGCTCGCGCCCGCCGAGGTTCCCATGCCCAGCAGCGCCCCCGCGGCATCGCCTGTCGCCTCCGGCGAGAAGCGCGCCATCCTCTTCGCCACGCCCACCTGCCCGAACTGCAAGATCGCCTGCCAGTATATGGACAAGGCCGGCTTCCGGTATGAGAAGCTCTTCGCGGCTGAGAACGCCGATCTCTGCAAGCAGTACGGCGTCAAGCAGGCGCCCACGCTCGTCATCGTCGACGGCGAGAACTTCGAGAAGATCGCCGGCGCCGGCGCCATCAAGCAGTTCGTGAGCGCGACTGCCTGATCGAACCACACCAGTCAAAAAGGCTGCTGCGAAATGCAGCAGCCTTTTTTCAGAAAGGAAATCACAAGATGCATGATTTGATTATCGTCGGCGGCGGCCCTGCCGGGCTGACTGCCGCCGTTTATGCCAGAAGAGCGGGGAAGCGCGTTCTGGTCATTGAAAAGAACACCTTCGGCGGGCAGATCACCTGGTCACCCCGCGTGGAAAATTTCCCGGGCTTCGTGTCCGTCTCCGGCGCGGAGCTCGGCGATCTCATGACCAATCAGGCCATGGAGCAGGGCGCCGAGGTCGAGCTCGAGGAGGTCTCCGCCATCCGGGACGACGGCGATCACAAGACCGTCCTCTGCGTCTCCGGCGCGGCGTTTGAAGGCAAGGCGGTCATCCTCGCCGTCGGCGCGAAGCC
>JBGUHV010000224.1:0-5118 GCA_045112425.1 Oscillospiraceae bacterium | reverse complement strand
CGTCGCCCTTGCTGATGGTGATGAGCGCCGACCAGTTGGAGGCGCTGTAGCTCACGACCTTCGCCGATTCGAGATCATAGTCCGTGTGGCGCTGGCTGAAACTCAGCAGCTGGCGCAGGCGCTCGTTTTCCTCCAGCGCCTCCTGCCCTGCTCTCGCCTCGGCCTGCGCCTCGGCGAGCTGCTCGCGCAGCGTCTCGTTCTCGGCCTTGAGCTGATCGTAGCCGTAGACCGAGCCATAGAGCCCCTCGAGCCAGCTGGCGACGGTTTCGGCGCCCTGCTGGAACGGACGGCGCAGCCGGCCCTCCAGATCCGTGAGCAGGCCGGCGCGGCCGTGCATCAGGCTCGTCGCCGCGACGGCGAGCAGCGCGATGACCAGCACCGCCGCCAGAAGCCGCGGCGCGGTTTTTCTCAAAAATACTTTCCAGTTCATCAAATCAACTCTAAACCTAATTGTTTCAGCATTTGACCCAGCCTGCACAGCGGCAAACCGACGACGTTAAAGTAATCTCCCTCGATGCCGCGCACGAAGAGCGAGGCGCGGCCCTGAATGCCATAGGCCCCGGCCTTGTCCAGCGGCTCGCCGGTAGCGACATAGGCCCCGATCTCGCGCTCGGAGAGCGGGCGGAAATGCACGGCGGTCTCCTCATAATCACTCAGCACCCTGTCGCCGCGGGAGACCGTGACGCCTGTGAAGACGCGGTGATCACGCCCGGAGAGGGCGCGGAGCATGCGCGCTGCGTCCGCCGCGTCCGCGGGCTTGCCGAGGATCTGATCGTCCAGACAGACGACGGTGTCCGCCGCGATGACAACGGCGTCCTCCCCGGCGTTCGCCGCGATCTCAAGGCACTTGGCGCGGGAGAGGCGCTTTGCCGTCTCGCCGCCGGAGAGCCCCGGCTCGGGGTGCTCCTCGCCCTGCGCGGGGCGGACTTCAAATTGCAGTCCGAGCGCGGAGAGCAGTTCTCTGCGTCTCGGAGAAGCGGATGCAAGAATGATGTTCATTCGACTCCTCGATAATACAGGCCTCTCGTCAGCCCGTTCGGCTTGTAGTCCGACTGGCCGAGGTAGCTCTTGGCCACGGCGACGCACTCGGCGGGGTTCTCGGTCGTGAACATGAGGCGCACGCCCCAGAGCCCGGCGGTGCAGTAATCATCCTGCTTGTCGGCCAGATAGAGCTTATAGGCGTTATAGATCACATTGCGGCAGCCGAAGGCGCGCACGACGGGAAACGCGCTCCCGCGGCGGTCGATCAGCTGGTTCGGAATGTGGCAGTTGCAGCGGCCGGCGCTGTTTTTGATCGCGCACTGCTCGGTGATCATGCACGGCAGGCGGCCATAGACGATCATCTCGGTATCGACGGTCTTGGCGAGATCGCGGATCTGCGCGAGGCGCAGCTCGAACGAGGCCGTGACCGACTGCATGCCCGCGAGGCGGAGCATCTCGACGGTGTGGGAATTGAAGACATTCAGCCCGAAGTCGCCGCGCAGGCGCATACCGTGGCGCCGCGCGAGGAGAATGTGGCCGAGGTTGCCGACGACGGCCTCCTCCACGCCGTTTTCGGAGGCAACGCGCAGCAGATCCTCCAGCTCCAGCTCCTGATCGCCCGTGACCACGCGGGGCAGGACGACGGCGATCTTCACGCCGCGGTCACGAAACGGCTCGAGCCGCTCGGGCGCGTCGCCGATCACCTCTGCGGGAACATAGAGATAATCCGGCTCGAGCGCCGCAAGCTCCGGCGTGAGCTGCTCGGCGGTGAGCACCTGATAGATGCGCAGAGGGTCGGTGCGGTAATCGTGGCCCTCCGGCATGGCGGGCGCCTCGAGTGAGCGGCGCGGCGGGTTTTTCGCCCGCGCCTCCTTGAGCTCGGTGATGAGGCGGCGGCGCAGATCGTTTACGGCGCTCGACGGGAGGAAGAGCCCTCCGTCCGCCTTGACCTGAATGTTGATGGCGTAATACGGCGTGCCGCCGGTTTTGGAAAACTGCTCGGCGAGCCCCGCCTCCGTGAGTGAGGCCTTGAGCGCGGGCTCCGGCACCGGGCCGGAGACGACGGCACGGACCCCGTCCACGTCCTCCGCCGCGGCGCGGATGGGCTTGTCCGCCTCGAGCACGATGTAAAACCGGACGCCGACTCTTCTGCGCTCGCCCTCGCCATAGGCGCGGCGGGTCTCGGAGAAGAGCTTCTCGGCGGGCTTATCGTCCGCCGTGCGCGTGCCGAGCATGTCCGGCCCCTTCTGCCCGAGGAAATAGCCCTGCGTGAAGCCCTGGCGGGAGAAGGCCAGCTCCAGCCGCTCCATCTCGGCGGCGGTGGGCCGGCGCTCATCCTGAATGCAGCGGGCATAAATGTCCGTGACGACGCCGACGTATTCCGGGCGCTTCATGCGGCCCTCGATCTTGACGCAGGCGACGCCGGCGTCCTCGAGCGCGCGCAGATGGTCGACGAGGCAGTTGTCCTTGAGGCTGAGCGGAAAATCGTCCATGCGGCCGCCCATGGAATACTGCATGCGGCAGGGCTGGGCGCACATGCCGCGGTTGCCGCTGCGGCGGCCGATGAGGGAGGACATATAGCACTGGCCCGAATAGCAGAAGCAGAGCGCACCGTGCACGAAGACCTCCGTCTCGATGCTGGCATGGCGGGAGATCTCCCGAATCTGCTCGAGGCTCAGCTCGCGGCTGAGCACCGCGCGGGTGCAGCCGAGCTCGGCCGCGGCCTCCACGCCGGCGAGATTGTGGATGCTCATCTGCGTGCTGGCGTGCAGCGGCAGATCCGGCACCGCCTGACGCAGCAGGCGCACCAGACCGAGATCCTGCACCAGCAGCGCATCCGCCCCGTACTCGGACGCCTTGCGCGCGAGATCGAGCGCGCTGTCCAGCTCGCGGTCGGACACGAGCGTGTTCATCGTGACATAGACCTTGCAGCCGCGGATGTGGCAATAGCGCACGGCCTTGATGAATTCTTCCTCTGTGAAGTTATTGGCTCCGCGCCGCGCATTGTGCGCTCCGAAGCCGAGATAAACCGCGTCCGCCCCGTTCTGCACCGCCGCGATGACGGCATCGGGACTGCCCGCGGGCGCAAGCAATTCCAGCATAGCTACCCTCGTTCATCCTTGCCCTTCTGGGCATACTTTCAGAAATACAGTTTATTATACCACAGGTCAGGGGATTGCTACAAGACTTATTTAATGATATAATATTAAAACATTTCACAAAGGAATTTTTCACTATGACACCTACTGACTATACACTCTCCCGCCCGGTTGCGATTTCGGTTCCGGCGGAGGATATTGACCGGCTTCTGCAGTCGCGCGACGGCGAGTGCGCGCTGGTGTATCTGGCGCTGCAGCGCACCGGCGGCAGACCGCTGCAGGCGGGCGCGCTCGGGCTGAGCGAGCAGGCGCTGCAGAAGGCGCTTGAGAAGCTCGCCGCGCTCGGGCTTGTGGCCGGAAAAAAGGAGGACAAGCCCCTCCCCCCTGCCGACGAGCTGCCGCAGTACACGGCGGCGGATCTCGTGCGCCGGGTGCAGGAGGACGCGACGTTTCAGAGCGTCTGCGCCCACGCGGAGCAGTTTTTCGGCCGGAAGCTCACGACGCCGGAGACGCAGGCGCTGCTCGGCATGCAGGATTATCTCGGATTGCCGGCGGAGGTGCTGATGGAGCTCATCACGCACGTCTTCACGACCTACCGCTCCGAGAAGGGGCCGGGGCGAAACCCCACGATGCGCATGGTCGAGCGCGAGGCCTACGTCTGGGCGCAGAATGAGCTCATGACGCAGGAGCTCGCGGAGGAATACATTGAGCGGCAGAAGCGGCGGCGCGGCGACATGGCGAAGCTGATGGAGGCGCTGGAGCTCCGCGGCAGAGCGCCCTCCCCGTCGGAGAAGAAATACCTCTCGGCGTGGGTGGACATGGGCTTCGGCCCGGACGCCGTGGCCGAGGGCTATGACCGCACGGTGATCAGCGCAGGTGCGCTCAAATGGCCGTATCTGAACAAGATTCTTTTAAGCTGGCACGAAAAGGGACTGCACACCCTGCCGGAGATTCTGGAGGGCGACCCCCGCGGCGGCGCGAGAAAGCCCGCGAAGGCCGCGGCGGCTGCCGCGTCTCCCCGAAACGACCTCGCCCGCGCCGAGGCGCTGCTGCGCCGGCGCCGGGAGGGAAAGGAGTAAGCCATGGCACTGAACGGAACCTATCTCGCCCGCGCGCGCGAGGCGCTCGAAGGGCAGAGAGCGCGAAACGAGGCAGAGCAGGCGCGGCGGGAGCGGACGCTCTATGCGCGCGTGCCCCGCATCGCCGCAATCGACGCGGAGCTGAGAGCGCAGATGATCGAGCTCTTCGGCTACACCCTGCGCCACGGCTCGGACCCGACGGCGCAGCTGCGGGAGATCGAGGCGCGCAATCTCGCCCTGCAGGACGAGCGGGCGCAGCTGCTCGCGGAAAACGGCTTTCCGAAGGACTATTCCGAGCCGGTCTGCGCCTGCAGAGCCTGCGGCGACACGGGCTATCTCGCGGACGGCTCGATCTGCGAGTGCCTGATGACGCTCTATAACCAGGAGCTGACGAAGGACCTGAGCTCGCTTCTGCAGACCGGCGATGAGGCATTCGACCGCTTTGATCTGACGCTCTACGCCCCCGAGCACCGGGAGCAGATGGCGCAGACGCTGCGGCTCTGCCGGAGCTTCGCCGAGGAGTTTACGCCCGGCGCGCCGAGCCTGCTGCTGCAGGGCGGCACGGGGCTGGGAAAAACCTTCCTCTCCGGCTGCATCGCCCGCACGGTGGCGCAGCTGGGCTTCAGCGTGGTCTATGAATCCGCCGCGGCGGCGCTCGGCGCCTTCGAGACGGCGAAGTTCCAGCGCTTCGGCGAGACCGGCGAGCAGGCGGCGGACAAGGTGGAGCAGTATCTCGGCTGCGATCTGATGATTCTCGACGATCTCGGCACGGAGATGATCTCCCCCTACTCCGTGAGCGCGCTCTACACGCTCATCAACACCCGTCTGACCCGGCACAAGACGACCATCATCTCCACCAACTGCACGGACGCGGAGCTGCAGCGAAACTACACGCCGCAGATTCTCTCGCGCATCGAGGGCGAGTTCCTCGCGCTGCCCTTCGTGGGAAGAGATATCCG
>JBGUHV010000223.1:0-2224 GCA_045112425.1 Oscillospiraceae bacterium | reverse complement strand
TCGAGCGCTCGGAGCAGCGCCGCAATGATTTCATCGCCAACGTCTCGCATGAGCTCAAAACGCCGATGACCACGATCGCCGGCTTTGCCGACGGCCTGCTCGACGGCACGATCCCCCGGGATCAGCAGGATAAATACCTCGCCACCATCGCCGATGAGACGCGCAGGCTCTCCCGCCTCGTGCGCAGCATGCTCGATCTCTCCCGCATGGAGAGCGCCGGCACGGATCTCACGCGCCGCCGCGAGTTTGACATTCTCGAGGTCATCATCTCCACGCTCCTCAGCTTCGAGGCCCGCGCCGAGGAAAAGCGGCTCGAGGTCGATCTCCAGCTGCCGGAGAACCACGTCAACGTCCTCGCCGATCCCGATGCGATCACCCGCGTGGTCTATAATCTGATGGACAACGCCGTCAAGTTCGCCGCCGAGGGCAGCGTGCTCAGCGTTTCGCTCTGGAAGACGGACGGCAAGGCCTATGTCTCCGTCAAGGATCGCGGCGAGACGATTCCGGCGGACGATCTGCCCTTCATCTTCGACCGCTTCCACAAGTCCGACCGCTCCCGCAGCCTCGACCGCGACGGCGTCGGTCTCGGGCTCTATCTCGTCAAGCGCATTCTCGACGCCCACGGCGAGGACATCGCCGTCACGAGCCGGGAGGGCGTCACCGAGTTCGTCTTCTCGCTCACGCTCGCCCCGCAGAGCAAAAAGCAGCGCGAGGAAAAGGTCAAGTAATTTACACTTTATTTTTAATTCATTCACAGGGCGCACAAATTCGCGTGTTATTCTGTGAGTGTCAAATGGAGGAATCAATCTATGCTGGATGAGGACTTCAGCGGCTGGTATCACAGCGCCGCCGCGAGCACCGAGCCGGAAAGCGAGATCCGCTCGGATTACAGCGAAGCCTGGTGGACGAGCTCCGAGCCGGAGCTGCAGCCGAAGCCCCGCCGCCCCTGGCGGTGGATCGGCGCGCTGCTCGGCGTGGTGCTGCTGATCATCGCCTCGGCCTTTGCCTTCCACGGCATCGGCGACAAGGCGGCAAAGCCCGACACGTCCGCTCCGTCGCAGCAGCTTCCGGGCACGGAGGAGATCGTCTCCAACGCGGACACCGCGTCGCTGCCCCGCGCAGAAACCGGCACCGGCGTCACCATGACGCTCGCGCCAAAGCCGGACGGCGAGGCGCTCACGCTGCAGGAGATTTATCGCCGCTGCCATCCCTCGGTCGTCGCCATCCGCACCTCCACGGGCAAGACCGGCGGCAGCCTCGGCACGGGCATCATCATGACGGCGGACGGTTATATCATCACCAACGCCCATGTGCTCGACGGGGCGCGGAGCGTCACAGTCACGCTCCTGTCCGACGAGAGCGAGCATGAGGCAAAGCTCGTCGGCACCGATTCCGTCAGCGATCTCGCCGTGCTCAAGATCGATGCACAGGGGCTCACGCCCGCCGAATTCGGCCAGTCCGACGCGCTGCAGGTCGGCGATGACGTCATCGCCATCGGCAACCCGCTCGGCACCGAGCTCAACGGCACGATGACCAACGGCATCGTCTCCGCCATCAACCGCAATGTGATCTTCGGCGGCCACAGCATGACGCTCATCCAGACCAACGCCGCCATCAACGAGGGCAACTCCGGCGGCCCGCTCATCAACGAGTTCGGGCAGGTCGTCGGCGTCACGAATATGAAGGCGTTCACCACCGGCGTCGAGGGCATCTGCTTTGCGATCCCGACGAGCGTCGTTCGCCCGGTCGTCGATGCGCTCATCGCCGAGGGGCAGGTCAATGGCCGCGCCAGCATCGGCATCGTCATCGGCGCGCTGGACGCCGCCGCCGCGGAGTATTACGATCTGCCGCAGGGACTCTATGTCGAGTCCGTCGCCGAGGGCTCCGATGCGGCGAAGCAGGGCATCCAGCCCGGCGATATCGTCACCGCCGTCAACGGGCAGGCTGTTACCACGACCTTCGAGGTCAACGCCATCAAGGAGGCCTTCTCCGTCGGCGACACCATGACCCTCACCATCTACCGCGACGGCGAGACCTTCGACGTCACCGTGACCTTAATGGACACGAACGACATCTATTGAGGAAACGCCGAACCAACCGCAGCATGTGTCTTGACGGCGCCTTTTCCCCCTGATTTCGTCTCAAATGTTCGAAATACACAAATTTGCTTCCTTCCACTCCTCTTTTTATATTCTCCTCTCTATTGAACGAACCCCGCCGGGAA
>JBGUHV010000222.1:0-4443 GCA_045112425.1 Oscillospiraceae bacterium | reverse complement strand
CCGTTGTAGTTCGTGATATACGTCGGATCCTCCGAGAGGATGTAACCCACAAGCTGATTGATGGGGTTATAGCCCTTGATGACCAAGGCGTTATACACGGAAGAGAGGATCTCTTTCATCTCCGTCTTGTTGTCGATGGCAGTGAATTTTTTCGTTGCGCTGATCGGCTTGCTCTGATCTCCCATGTTTCCACCTCCTGTCATTGGTAGGGAAGACTCCTGTATATTATAACAGAAAAATTGAATCTGTAAAGAGGAATTTCTCTAAAATGTGAAAAAAAGTTACGAAAATTTGTCGAAAATCACCGCATCACGGCGTGATATGCATTTTTCAGCGCCTCGAGCACGGCGTTCACGATTTCCTCGGCGTGATCATCGGTGAGCGTCTGGTCGTCCGCGCGCATCTTCAGCGAGAAGGAGACGCTCTTTTGCCCCTCGGGGATCGGCGCGCCGGTGTACACGTCGAAGAGACTGCACTCGCGCAGCAGCTCGCCGCCGGCCTTGCGGATGCAGGCCTGCAGCATCGCCACGGGGATGGAGGCTTCGCACGTCACGGAGATGTCGCGCGTCACGGCCGGGAAGCGCGGCAGCGCATGGTAAACCGGCGTTGCGCCGCGATGGGCGAGCATGGCGTCGAGCCAGAGCTCTGCGGTGTAGAGCTCGGCGTCCACGCCGTAGTTCGCAGCCGTCAGGGGGTGGAGCTGACCGACCACGCCGAGGCACTCCTCGCCGGCATAGACCGCCGCGCAGCGGCCGGGGTGATAGCTCGGGTTTCCGCTCTCGGCGCAGAAGGAGACATCCTCCACGCGCATACCCTTGAGGATCTCCTCCACGACGCCCTTGATGGCGAAGAAGTCCATGTCCTCGCCGTAGGCGCCGAGGCAGAGCACCTTCGGCTCGTCGGCCATGCCGTCGGCGCGCGGGAAGTAGACCTTGCCGAGCTCATAGAGCTTCACGGAGGCGTTGCGGTAGTTGAAGTTGCGCGTGAGAATCTCGAGCATGCTCGGCAGCACCGTCGTGCGCATGATGGAGGTGTCCTCGCCGAGGGGGTTGAGGATCTTCAGACTTTTGCGCAGGGCGCTGTTTTCCGGCAGGCGGATCTTGTCGTAGTAGTTCGGGCTGATGAAGGAATAGGTGATGATCTCATCGAAGCCGAGCGTGCGGGCGAGTGCGCCGATCCTGCGCTCGGCCTTCTGCCGGTCGGTGTAGCCGCCGGTCGTGGTCTCGCCGCGCATGAGCGTGTTCGGGATCGCGTTGTAGCCGAAGAAGCGCGCGACCTCCTCGGCAATGTCGGAGTAGTGCTCCACGTCGCCGCGCCAGCTGGGAACACGGATCACGTCGCCGTCGAGCTCGAAGCCGAGGGAGAGGAGGATGCGGCGCATTTCGTCCTCGGACACGTCGGTGCCGAGCAGGCGGTTGATCTTCTCCGGCTCGAGCAGCACGGTCTTCTGCTTGATCTCGTTCGGCACGACGTCGATCGTGCCCTGCAGCACCTCGCCGCAGCCGAGCAGCTCCACGAGCTCGCAGGCGCGATCCACGGCCTCCACGGTGCCCATCGGGTCGAGCCCCTTCTCAAAGCGGCCGGAGGCCTCCGTGCGCATGCCGAGGGCAGCCGCCGTGCGGCGGACGGAGGGGCCGTTGAAGTTCGCGCTCTCAAAGACGACCATCGCCGTGTCGCCCACGATCTCGGAGTTCGCGCCGCCCATCACGCCGGCTAAGGCGACGGGCTTCGTCTCGTCGCAGATGGCGAGCATGT
The DNA here is from genome assembly GCA_045112425.1 of Oscillospiraceae bacterium. Taxonomy (GTDB): domain Bacteria; phylum Bacillota; class Clostridia; order Oscillospirales; family Oscillospiraceae; genus CAG-103. The sequence goes on along the minus strand of JBGUHV010000222.1, from coordinate 2,688 downwards.
TCTCATTCAGGGCTCTGGCGTTGCCGTCGAGCGTCTCGAGCGTCTCGTCCGCCTTCGCGCGGCGCACGATGATCTGGCTGCCGCCGATGCAGCTGAAGTCAAAGGCGTGCATGGGCTGGCCGTACTCGAGCATGACGTAGTTTGTAATATCGACAATGTTGTTAATGGGGCGCACGCCGCTGTTGCGCAATCTCTCGCGCATCCAGGCGGGGGAGGGGGCGATCTTCACGTTTCGCACCATGCGCGCGGTGTAGCGCGGGCAGAGCTCCGGATCGTCGATACGGATGGAGACGTGGTTGTGAATGTCGTCCTCGCAGCATTTCACCTCGGGCTTGTGCAGGTTCAGCGGCAGGTTCAGCGTGGCGCTCGCCTCGCGGGCGAGACCGATCACGGAGAGGCAGTCCGGGCGGTTCGGCGTGATCTCAAACTCGACCACATGGTCGTCCATGCCGATGACCAGCGCCATGTCGTCGCCGGGCTTCACGCCCTCCTCCTGCAGGATCCACAGGCCGTCCTCAATCGCGTAGGGGTAGTCGTGCAGCGTCAGCCCCAGCTCCTTCACGGAGCAGAACATGCCCTCGGAGAGAACGCCGCGCAGCTCGCCCGCGTGGATCTCCTTGCCGTCGGGCAGCACCGAGCCGTCGAGCGCCGTCGGGATCAGGTCACCCTCCTTCTGGTTCTGCGCGCCGGTCACGATCTGGATGGGCTTGTCCTTGCCCACGTCCACCTCGCAGACCCACATATGGTCGCTGTTTTCGTGGCGCACCATCTTGAGAATGCGGCCCGCCACCACGTTTTTCAGTTTTTCGTGCAGATCCTCAAACGTCTCCACCTTGGAGCCGGAGAGGGTCATCGCCTCGGCAAACTCGCGGTCGCCCACGGCGCTGCAGTCCACGAAGGTATTCAGCCATTTTCTACTTAATAGCATAGTGATTCATTCTCCTTATTATCAATGCTCGCATCCTGCAAGCCTCGCAGAGTTTCGCGTCCGGAGACGCGAAATCAGATCAAATCATTTTTGCTGCGGAGCTTTGCTTCGGAGCAAAAATACTGCTCGCGAAGCGGAATGTTCTGACATTCAAAAGCATTGCTTTTGAAGCCCAGAACATGGAGTGGAGTGCAGCTCTCCAATTCTGATTCAAAATGAATCAGAATTGCTCGAGGAAGCGCACGTCGTTCTCGAAGATCAGGCGCAGGTCGCTGATCTTGAACCGGCGCATCGCGAGACGCTCCAGACCCATGCCGAAGGCCCAGCCGGAATAGACGCTCGTGTCGATCCCACAGCCCTCGAGCACCTTCGGGTGCACCATGCCTGCGCCGAGGATCTCGATCCAGCCCTCGCCCTTGCAGGTGGGGCAGCCCCTGCCGCCGCACTTGTGGCACTGCACGTCCATCTCACAGCTCGGCTCGGTGAACGGGAAGTGGTGCGGGCGGAAGCGGGTCACGGTGTCCTCGCCGTAGAGCTTCTTCATCACGGCGTCAAGCGTGCCCTTGAGATCTGCCATGGTCACGCCCTTGTCGATGACCATGCCCTCGATCTGATGGAACATGGGGGAGTGGGTGGCGTCCACCTCGTCCTTGCGGTAGACGCGGCCGGGCGCGAGCATGCGGATGGGAAGATCCTTTTCCTCCATCGCGCGAATCTGCATCGGGCTCGTCTGCGTGCGCAGGAGAATCGAGCTGTCCTCCGTGAGATAGAACGTGTCGGACCACTCGCGGGCGGGGTGACCCTCGTCGGTGTTCAGCTTCGTGAAGTTGTAGTCGGCCAGCTCCACCTCGGGGCCCTCGAGAATCTCAAAGCCCATGCCGATGAAGATGTCCTTGATCTCGTCGAGCACGACGTACATCGGGTGCTCGTGGCCGATCTGGGTGGGCTTTCCGGGGATCGTCACGTCGACGGCCTCGCTCGCGAGCTTCCGCTCGAGGAGCATTGCATTCAGCTCGTCCCTGCGCTGCGCCAGGGCGTTTTCCACCTCGGCGCGCACCTGGTTTGCCAGCTGGCCCATGGCCGGGCGCTCGCTCGGGTCGAGCTTGCCCATCATCTTGAGCAGCTTCGTCAGATCGCCCTTCTTGCCCAGATACTGGATGCGAAGGGCTTCCAGCGCCTGCGGATCGGCCGCGCCGAGAATGGCCTTCACGGCGACCTCACGCAGGTCTTGGAGCATTTTTTTCATGTCATTGACTCCTTATCCTAAATGTTTTTCAGACAAAATAAAAAACCTTTCATCCCGACAAACTGGGACGAAAGGCATTCTTCCGCGGTACCACCCGAATTCGGCGCATGTGCGCCGCACTCCAACGCTGTAACGGGCGTTCCCGCCGGGGATTGGCCGGAGCTCACGGGCGAACCAAGCACCGGGTCTGCAAGACGCTTTCAGCCGCCGGCGTCTCTCTCTGCACCAGACCGGGAGGTGCTATTTTCCCGCTCAAAGCCATACAATATGTACAACAGAGTTATTTATAGCACAGTTTTCCGGAAAAAGCAAGAGCGGAAACAGAGTGGAGCGTGGAGAGTTGAGAGTGGAGCAGCGGTGTCGGCTGACGCCGACGGATTATCATTGCGGGTCATTCGTGAATGACCCCTACAAGAGAAGATCGCATTTCCGGCGTTTCGTAGGGGCGATTCACGAATCGCCCGCAAATCCAATCGCGCGAAGCGCACCTTTCATCTCCACTCTCCACACTCCA
>JBGUHV010000221.1:0-12210 GCA_045112425.1 Oscillospiraceae bacterium | reverse complement strand
TCACGCGAGCCCTCGCGCCGACCAACCGAAGGGCGATGGAGCGCGAGTAATCAAACGGAAAGCCCAGCGAAGCGGGTTTCCGTTTGGGAGCGGAGCGACTTTAGTTCCACCCCAGGAAGCAATTCTGACTCTCAATCTCCGCGTACAGCACCGCGCCGTGCGCTCTTGCGTCGTGCACGAAGATGACGCCCTCGAGCGGGCCGCCCCTGGCCTCGGGCACGAGCTCGGTGAAGATCTCGGGCAGCTCATGGAGCGCCTCGGCGTTGTAGAGCACGCTGCGCTCCTCGCTGTGGATGGCGGTGTAGAACGTGCCGGCCTCCACGAGATCCTGGAAGAAGTGGCTGCCGTAGCTCAGCTCCGGCACGAGACCGCCCTCGTTGTAGCTCACCTCGGCGATTGAGAGGTAGTTGCAGATCTCCATGAAGCCCACGGGCACGCCGAGGCTGATCGTGCTGGTGCCCCAGCGGCCGGGGCCGAGCAGCACCGCGTCCTGATCCCGGAGCTTGTCGTTGATCGTGCCGACGGCGCGGGCGACGGCGTATTTCTGCTGCGGCGGGAGCTTGAGATAGGCGCTGGCCGCAACGCGCACGATATAGCCCACGTTCTGGCACATGTTGCCGCCCATAAAGTTGCCGTGGATCTGATAGAGCTTCGTTTTGACCTCCGGCGCCTGCTGCACGCTGCCCACGCCCCTGGACTGCAGCGGACGGCACTGCAGCAGGTTCACGCGGTAATCCGTGCCGGTCGGGCGGAAGTTCACGGCGTATTCGATGTCGACGGGGTAGTCGTATTTCTCCGCGATGGTCTGCAGGATCTTCTTCATCGTGTCGGGAAAATCCGTCTGCCAGAGGAGCTTTTTAAACGAGAAGATCTCCGGCGGCATGTCACGGATGCCGAGCTCGCGGAAGCGCTGGATCGCCGCCATGTCGGGCTCGGTGAACAGGCGCATATCCGCCTTCACCTCGTCCTTTCCGACGCTCGTCGCCGGGATGGTCACAAATTCGTTGTTCTCCAGATCAATCGCGTCGATGTGGTGCTGCGAGAACTTGTATTCATCCCCGTAGTGGCACATGATCGGGGCGCGCGGATTGTCGAGACTGATCAGGCGGGCGTAATCGTCCGCCTCGCGGTCGACGGCGCGCGTGCCCATGCCGAAGACGAGGCGCAGCATGCCCTTGTTCTCGGTCGACTTGTTGCTGCCGGTGAGATAGAGATCCTTCGAGTGGCCCACGCCGCCCATGTGCGGGAAGTAGTATTTCCCGTGGCAGTCGCCCGAGACGCGCATGACGAGCAGCGCCATCTGTTCGTCGCGGTCGAGGAGGTTTCGCTGCGCGCGGTAGCGGATCGCGTCGTCGCTCACGGTGCTGGCGTAGACCGTGCGCACCGCCTGCTCAAACACCTCGTAGCGCTCGGCAAGCGTTCCCTGGTTGGCGCAGAAGACGCTCTCGTATTTTCCCGCGAACGCGTTGCCGAAGCCGTCCTCCAGCAGCGAGGAGGAGCGCACGATGATCGGGCTCTGGCCGAAATACTCCAGCATGGAGAGAAACTGCTCGCGCACGGACCGGTTGAATTCGCCCGTGAGCATCCGGTCGCGGATGATGGGGGCGATGGTGATATAGTCGTTCACCTGCTGCATCGCCTTGCGCAGGCGCCAGCAGTCGTTGTCGACAAAGTAGGTGTAGAACACGTCCGCGCCGATGAAGTAGGAGTCGTGCGGCTCAATCCGGTCGCGGTAGAAGTCGGGGTCGGCGTCGCGCAGGACGTTTCGCGCCAGGAGCATGCCCGCGCTCTTGCCGCCGATGCAGCCCGTGCCGATTTCGCGCTTTGCGATGTCCAGCAGATCCTGCACGCCGAAATACTGCCGGCAGAGCTCGAGGCGCTGCGGCTCGATGCCGAGCAGGCACTGGCGGATGTTGTCGATCTCCTCCTCGCTGTAGGCGCCGGCGGCCATGTCCGCCACCATGCGATCCCAGCTGTCGGGCCGGTCCTGCACCTGCACGAAGTGGTCGAACAGCCCCGTGTTGTCCACGCTGGAGGTCAGCACCTCCCACTTTTCGCCCTCGAGGCGCAGCGGGTAGTAGGAGGCCTTCGCCTTGCGCCGGGGCGACACGTTCGCCACCTGCATATAGAGCGCCGCGTCCTTCGTGCGCATATTTAAGAGCAGCGGCGCCGCGTGCCGGATGCGCGAGATGCTCTCGCGCGTGTGATGGTCAAAGAGCAGGGAGAAGTAGCCCACGGACTTCATCGTCGAGAGATACGGATTCGTCAGCAGGAAAAAGTTCGAGACCATCAGGTCGGAGAACCAGTATTTCTGCAGCTCCGTCAGGCAGTCGAAAATATAGAAGACGCCCTCGCCCTCGTCCTGAATGATGCGGTGCACCTTCACGGTGAAGCTCTCAAAGCCGATGTGCGGGTCGATCTCATACATCGTCGTGTTCGCGCCGCCGAGCGCCATGGCCTCGGCGTCCATGATCTCCTGATGCTCGCCGAAGCGGAAATAGACGATGCGCTGGCCGCTGCGGGCGACGTGCATCACAAAGCGGTTGGCGACGTAGATATAGTCGGCAAGGTCGTTGATCTGCCAGACCACGTTTTCGCCCGGCGCCAGCCCGCCGATGGCCTCGTCCAGCCCCGGCAAACCAGTGCTCACCCGATCCGGCAGCGCGTGTTTCATTCCCTCCATGTTGAAGCTCCTCTCTCTTCATTTTCGGAATGGTTTATTATACCTTTAAAAGGAAAGGGAAGTCAATCAGGAGTGTGGAGTTAAAAGAGGTGTCGGCTTGCGCCGATGGATCGGAAGACCCCCACCGGCCTCGCTTTGCTCGGTCACCTCCCCCAAAGGGGGAGGCAAGTGCTCAGGCGCACCCACTTGGCGCCCCCGCGTCCGATCAACTTGCGCAGGTCACCTTGTGAGGCTTTGGCCTCACAAGGCTGACGGCGAAAGTCGATCCTCCTGAACAAAATCAAAGCAAATTTGCTTTGATTTTGAGAGGAACGGCAGCGGAATGAGCGATCCGGTGAGCTCTGCTCAGCGGTGAGAGATATGGAGCTTGCTGTGACGAGACTGAGGGGGCTTTCTTAATCGCGCGGCGCGCACTTTTAAACTCCACATTCCACACTCCACCCTCCAAACTCTCTCTTGACTTTCCGCCTGTTCGGAGTATAATAAAATCCCCAATCTGAAATTGAGAATCGTTTTCACATTTTGAAAGGACGATTGCCATGACCTATAAAACCCGCCAGCGGGAGGAGATTGCGGCCTATCTCGCCTCCATCCCGGGCAAGCACGTCACCGCGGGCGACATCTGCGCGCATTTTCAGGCGCAGGGCAGCGCCATCGGCGCGGCGACGGTCTATCGCCAGCTCGAGCGCATGGTGCGCGACGGCGAGGTGCAGAAATATCTCATCGACGAGCAGAGCAGCGCCTGCTTTGCCTATCTCGGCGCGGAGAACTGCGCGGAGAGCTGCTATCACTGCAAGTGCGAGCGCTGCGGCAGGCTCATTCACCTCAGCTGCGCCGAGCTCGATCACATCGCGGCGCACCTGATGGAGGATCATTCGTTCCGGCTGAACACGCGCCGCACGGTGTTCTACGGCGTCTGCGCCGACTGCGCAAAGGAGGAGGAACCGGCATGAAGAGAGTTTTGAGCCTGGCATTGGCATTGGCGATGCTCTTTTCGCTCGCCGCCTGCTCGGGCGCGGAGCGCCGGGCGCGGGTGCAGATCGTCACGACCTGCTTCCCGCTCTATGACTGGACGCGCAGCATCGTGGGCGACACGAGCGGCGTGGAGATCACCTGGCTCATGGACAGCGGCGTCGATCCGCACAGCTTCCAGCCCACGGTGAAGGATCTCACGCTGGTCGCGGACGCGGATCTGTTCGTCTACGTCGGCGGCGAATCGGACGCGTGGGCGGACGACGCGGCGCAGGAGATGAAAAACCCCGAGGCGAAGGTGCTGCCGCTCCTGCCGCAGCTCTCGCTCGCCCTCGCCGAGGAGGCCGTGCCCGGCGCGGAGCCGACCGAGGAGGAGGAAGACGGCGCGCTCGATGAGCACATCTGGATGAGCCTGCGCGCCGCGGCGCAGTGCGTCGATCTCATCTGCGAGGCGCTGTGTGAGATCGACAGCGCGAACGACGATATCTACCGCATGAACGCCGATGATTACAAATCGCTTCTCGGCGCGGTGGATCAGGAATATGCCGAGGCGGTCGCCTCGTCCGAGCTCGATACGATTTTGGTTGCCGACCGCTTCCCCTTCCGCTATCTCGCGGCGGACTACGGTCTCCACTATTTCGCGGCCTTCGCCGGCTGCTCTGCCGAGACGGAGGCGAGCTTCGCGACGGTGCTGGGGCTCTCCAAGCACGTGGATGAGCTGGGGCTGCCCGTCATTCTCGTCACCGAGAACGGCACCGGCGACATTGCCGAGGCCGTCTCGGAGGGCAGCGAATCCGACCCCCCCGTGCGCACGCTCGATTCGCTCCAGTCCATCACGGCGGAGATCGAGGCGCAGGGCGTCACCTATCTCTCCGTCATGGAGTCGAATCTCACGGTGTTGAAGGAGGCGCTCCGATGGCACTCATGACCTGCCGCGACCTCGCCCTCGGCTATGACGGCGACGTGCTCGTGAAGGATCTCAACTTCGAGGTCAACGCCGGGGATTATCTCTGCATCGTCGGCGAGAACGGCGCGGGCAAGAGCACGCTCATGCGCACGCTCCTCGGCCTGCAGCCGCCGCTGGCGGGCTCGATTATCTTCGGCGAGGGCCTGCGCCGGCAGGATCTCGGCTGGCTGCCGCAGCAGACGCCTGTGCAGCGCGATTTTCCCGCCGCCGTGGGCGAGATTGTGCTCTCCGGCTGTCAGGCGCGCGGGGGCTTCCACCCGTTTTATACCCGGGCGGACAAGGCGCGCGCGAAGGACGCGATGGCGCGCATGGACATTACCGGACTCGAAAAGCGCTGCTACCGCGAGCTCTCCGGCGGCCAGCAGCAGCGCGTGCTGCTCGCGCGGGCGCTCTGCGCGGCGGATAAGCTCCTGCTGCTCGACGAGCCCGTCGCGGGGCTCGACCCGATGGCGACGCAGGAGCTCTACAATCTGATTTCCGAGCTCAACCGCGGCGGCATGACGATTCTCATGATCTCGCACGATATGAACGCCGCCCTGCGCTACGCCAGCCACATTCTCCACGTCGGCGCTTCGAGCTTCTTCGGCACGAAGGACGATTATCTCAAGGCCGGCGGCGCGCGGCGCTATCTGAAGCGGAGAGGGGGCGAGCGCGTATGACCTTCTGGGAATATCTCGCCTATCCCGCCGTGCGCTATGCGCTGATCGTGGGCGTGCTCATCTCGCTCTGCGCGTCGCTGCTCGGCGTCACGCTCGTGCTCAAGCGGTTTTCGTTCATCGGCGACGGGCTGAGCCACGTCGCCTTCGGCGCCACGGCCGTTGCCGCCGTGCTGGGGCTCGGGAGCAGCAACATGCTCTTCGTCCTGCCCGTCACGATTCTCTGCGCGGTGCTCCTGCTCCGCCCGGGGCAGAACGCAAAGATCCACGGCGACGCCGCCATTGCCATGCTCTCGGTCGGCGCGCTCGCGGTGGGCTATCTGCTGCTGCATCTCTTCTCCGCCTCGGCCAACGTCGCGGGCGACGTGTGCAGCACGCTCTTCGGCTCCACCGCCATCCTCACGCTCACAAAGGGCGAGGTGTGGCTGAGCGTCGCGCTCTCGGCGGCGGTGGTGCTCGTGTTCGTCCTGTTTTATAACCAGATCTTCGCCATCACGTTCGATGAGCGCTTCGCCCGCGCCGTCGGCACGAAGACGGACGTGTATAACCTCGGTCTCGCGGTGCTCATCGCCGTCATCATCGTGCTCGCAATGAAGCTCGTCGGCGCGCTCTTAATCTCCGCGCTCGTCGTCTTCCCGGCGCTCGCGGCCATGCGGCTGTTTCAGAGCTTCAAGGCCGTCACGATCTTTTCGGGCGCCCTCAGCGTCCTCGGCGCCGTGGCGGGCATCGTTATCTCCATCCTCGCCGAGACCCCCGTCGGCGCCACCATCGTCGCCGTCGACCTCGCGGCGTTTCTGGTGTGCAGCGCAGTGGGGAGGGCGAAGACATAAAAAAGAGCCGCATCCGCGGCTCTTTTTTATGTCTTCAGTATCTCTCGGTTGATCGCATTCAGCACCCGCTTTTTGTTCCGCGTCCACTCCGGGGCGATGAGAAGCGCTCCCGGGGCGTCGCCGGTGAGGCGGTGGAGGACGGTCTCCTCCGGCAGGATGCGGACGCTCTGAGCCACCAGCTCGGCGTATTCCTCCATCGTCAGCAGGGGGAAGGGCGCTTTTTCATACTGCGCGCCAAGCTGTGTGCCGCGCAGAACGTGCAGCATCTGCAGCTTCACGCCGTCGGGCGGGGGATCGAGCGCGGCGAGGTAGCGCACGGTATCGAGCATATCCGCCTTCGTCTCGCAGGGGAGGGAGAAGATCACATGCACGATCACCGTGAGCCCGCGCGCCTTCAGCGCCCGATACCCTTCCTCGAACGCGGCGAGATCATAGCCCCGATGCACCGCCCTTGCGGTGCGCTCGTGGATCGTCTGCAGGCCCAATTCCACCCAGACGGGCTTGACGGCGTTCAGCCTCTCCAGCATGGCGAGCGCGTCCGCGCCGAGGCAGTCCGGCCTCGTGCCGAGGGAGAGGATCTCGATCTCCTCATGCCGGAGGGTCTCGGTATAGAGCGCTTCGAGGCGCTTCAGATCGCCGTAGGTGTTCGTATAGGACTGGAAGTAGGCGATGAAGCGCCTCGCGTCCGTCTTGCGCCGGATGCGCGCCTTCGCCTCCTCGAGCTGCTTGTCAATCGGCGCGAGCCCGGCGGCAAAGTCGCCGGAGCCGCCCTCGGAGCAGAAGGTGCAGCCGCCGGTGCCCAGCGTGCCGTCGCGGTTCGGGCAGGTGCAGCCGGACGAGAGCGAGAGCTTATACACCTTCTCGCCGTACTGCGCTTTGAGAACCTCGCTTAACCGCCGCATTTATTCCGGGCGTCTGCCGTCGCAGAGATAGAAGACTGTGAGCAGGCCGGGCCCGCAGTGCGCCCCGATCACGACGCCGAGACCGCTGATCGTAATTTCTCCCACCTCGGGATGCGCCTTGAAAATTTCACTGCGCACCCACTCGGCGTCTTGTTCGCAGTCGGCGTGGAGGATGTGGATCTTCGTTCCCGTCGCGTCGATGCGGCTCAGGTCGTTTAAGACGCCGCTTAAAATCGCGCGCAGGGCGGCCTTGCGGCCGTGCGCCTTCTTCGCCACGTCGAGCGTGCCGCGGTCGGGCACGTAGAGCACGGGCTTAATGGAGAGCAGCGACCCCACGAGCGCCGCGGAATTCGACACGCGGCCGCCCGCCTTGAGGTAGTTGAGATCGTCCACGGTGAAGCGGTGGGCGATCCTGAGCTTGTTCTCCTCGCCCCAGGCGATCACCTCGTCGAAGCTCGCCCCGGCCTCGTGCTGCTCGACGAGATTATCCACCAGCGTGCCGAGACCGCCGGAGATGCAGTAGGTGTCCATGATATAGAGCTTCTGATTCGGATAGTCCGGCCGCACGGCCTCGGCGGCCTTGTTGGCGTTGACAAAGGAGACGGACATTTCGCGGCTCATGTCGAGAAAGAGCACGTCCTTTCCGGTCTCTAAGAGCTCGCGGAAAAATTCCTCGTAGACAAACTCGTTGATCATCGAGGTCTTGAGCCGGTCGCCGTTTCGCATCCCGGCATAGACGGCGGCGCGGGTCTCCTCGCGGCAGTCGTCCTCGCAGAGCCGGTCGCCCACGGTGTAGGTGTAGGGGATAAAGGGGATGCCGTGCGACTCGAGATAGGTACGCGGCAGGTCGGATGTGGATGAGGTTGCGATGATGTAGTCGTTCATGGGTTTTCCCTCCGTCTTTTTCATTCCGAGGGGAGATTATAGCACAAAAGTCCGCAACATGCCACACACAATCGGCCTTGGTTGACACGCCGTGCAAATAAGCGTATCCTGAACAGGAGGAACCATTTTCCGCGCGCCTCGTCTATGCACAGGAGGAACACCATGCACATTCCGATGAAAAAGCTCCGCGACTCCGCCCGCCTGCCGCACCGCGGCTCGGACTTCGCCGCGGGCTATGATCTCTATGCCGCGCCCGCGTCCGGCGAGGCGGTGACGATTGCGCCGCACACGACCGCTCTGATCGGCACGGGGCTCGCCGCCGCGATTCCGGCGGGCTATTTCGGCGGCATCTTCGCGCGCAGCGGCCTCGCCTCGAAGCAGGGTCTGCGCCCGGCCAACTGCGTCGGCGTCGTGGACGCGGACTACCGGGGCGAAATTTCCGTCGCTCTGCATAACGACACGGACGCGCCGCGCACCGTCCAGCCCGGCGACCGGATCGCCCAGCTCGTGATCCTGCCGTTTCTCGCGGCGGACTTTGACGAAACCGAAGCGCTCCCCGAGACCGACCGCGGCGCGGGCGGCTTCGGCAGCACCGGCATGCAGTAAACACCAAACCGACATAAAAGGAGAACCGAACATGAACGAAACGACCAAAGACATTCTCGAACGCCTGAAAAAGCTGGTCCATGAGGGCAACATCCGCCGCATCCTCGTCAAGAAGGACGACGAGGTCATCGTGAACGTACCGCTGACGGCGGGCGTCGTGGGCGGCGTGCTCGCGCTGCACGCGCCGCTGCTGCTTGTCGCCACCGCCGTGGCCGCCTTCGGCTTCGGCTGCACGGTCGAGCTCATCAAGGACGACGGCGCCGTCGTCGAGGCGGACTTCACCGAAGTCAAGGAGTAAGAAACAAGGAAAAGGGGAGACGCTGCGGCGTCTCTCTTTTTTTGCGCGGCAAAGCCCCCTCAGCCAGCCCTGCGGGCTGCCAGCTCCCCCGGAGGGGGCGCCAAGGACTCTGCCGCACCACTTGCCTCCCCCCCTTTGGGGGAGGTGGCCGAGCAAAGCGAGGCCGGTGGGGGTCAGAATTCCGTCTCCAAATGCCTGCGCTCCTTCTCCCATGCCTGCATGCGCTCCTGTGCCCGGCGGAGGAGGGCGTCGGCGTTCTGGCTTTGCTTTTGAGTGTGAGTTTGTTTTTGTTTTTGGGATGGCTTTGTTTTTGGTATACGATTTTGTACGGTCGTATCAGACGCCTTTTCCCAGCGCTTTTGAATGTTTTCCCGGTTCTTTTCACAGCGCGCCTCATAGCGCTCCGTGTCCAGATCAATCGCGGGCTTCACCACATCCCATGCCATGCCGAGCATGGCGTCCTCGATCTGGGGCACGACGCCGAACTGCGCGTATTCCATGATGAACAGAAACAGATCGCCCCGCTGCTCGCGGGTCATCCGGTTCAGATACGGCAGACGGTCAAAATACAGCATGACGCCCGGTTTTTCCTTCATGACGCATTCCTCCCTTTGCCTCTATTCAAGCAAACATGCCCGCCCTTGTCCACGACATCTTGGCTGTTCCGAATCGGAACAGCCGCCACGGTGCATCAACGGTTTGCGCCCTGTGATGGTGACAGGTGGGTTGTCACTGCGAAAAAAGGCGTGACATCCAGCGCGCCGGGTGATAAACTGAGATCGACCCCTGAGAGAAAGAGGAGAGAGTCATGAAAAAACGCCTGCTCAGTCTGCTCCTGGCGCTGTGCCTGTGCGCGGCGCTGCTGCCCTTCGGGGCGCTTGCCGCGGCGGAGGATCTCACGCCGTATGTGTCCGTGCTGGAAAACGCCCGCAGGAACGACGCGGACGCCGACCATTTCGGCGAGGCGATGTTCTTTGATCTGGACGACGCCGCGCCGCGTGAGCTGATTCTCGTCCACTGCCCGGAGGACGCGGCGCACGCCGTGCTCGAGGTGTGGACGATCCGCTCCGGCAAGGCCGAGCGGCTGATGCAGACGCCGCTGTTCGTCCTCGTCGGCGGAAACACCGGCAGTGCGAGCGTGGGAGAATATAACGGAAAGCCCGTGCTCGTCGCGGAGTCGCGCTCGCCCGAGGCCGGCGACGATACCGTCACGGTCAGCGGCGGCTTCAAGCGCTTCGTGATGAAAAACGGCAGCGTGGAGATCGACGAGACCGCCGCCTACACCGAGGTGATCGACGTCTCGCCGAATGCCAAGGCCGATCCCATCCTCTATGACAAGAGCGACGCGGTCATTCAGGGCGTGTGGCACGAATACAGGGACTATCTCGAGTGGCGGCACTCGTGCGTCCTGCTCGCGACGAACGCGGGCTTCACCGGCACGGACTGGGATGACGATGCCGAGCCGCTGCGCGCCGCGGCGGATTACTGCACCACGGGCTTCTGGGACGTGGCCGCGGACAAGTGGTTCACGGAGAGCATCGTCTGGGCCGCGGAGAAGAACATCACCAACGGCACCGCGCCCGACCGCTTCACGCCGAACGGCAGCTGCACCCGCGCGCAGTTTGTCACCTTCCTCTGGCGTGCCGAGGGGCAGCCGAAGCCGAAGACGGCGAGCACCTTCTCGGACGTGCGCGCGAACCAGTATTATACCGACGCCGTGTCCTGGGCGGTGGGCGAGAAGATCACCGACGGCATGGGCAACAACCAGTTCCAGCCGAACGGCACGCTCACGCGCGCGCAGGTCGTGACCTTCCTGTGGCGCCTCGCGGGCTCGCCCAAGACGAAGGGCGTTACCCCGTTTTCGGATCTCAAGCCCGGCGCGTATTATCTCGACGCCGTGGCCTGGGCCACCAGCGAGGGCGTCACCAACGGCGTGACGGATTCGACCTTCGCCCCGAACCAGTCCTGCACCAGAGCGCAGGCGGTCACGTTCCTGCATCGGATGGCAAACCTGTAAGAATGGAAAGGAAAACCCGTGAGGCAATGCCTCACGGGTTTTTTTGTATCAGTGCGGGGGAGGCCCCCTCAGTCTCGTCGCGGCAAGCTCCATATCCCTCACCGCTGAGCAAGGCTCACCGGATCGCTCATTTCGCTGCCGCTCCTCTCAAAATCAAAGCGATTGCTTTGATTTTGATAAGGAAGATTGACTTTCGCCGTCAGCCTTGTGAGGCCAAAGCCTCGCAAGGTGACTTGCGCAAGTCAATCTGACGCGCAGAGTGCCGCGGCGGTTTTGGCCGCGACCATGGCGTTGTTGAGCACGAGGCGGATGTTGCTCTCGAGGCTGTCGCCGCCGGTGAGCTCCGCCACGCGGGCGAGGAGAAACGGCGTGGTGTCCTTGCCGTGGATGCCCTGCGCCTCGCACTCACCGAGCGCCTGCTCGATGGCGGCGTCGATCACGTCCTTCGGCATGGCGAATTCCTGCGGAATCGGGTTCGTGACGAGCATGCCGCCCTTGAGATGCATGCCGCGCTGCGCGGCGAAGATGGCGGCGAGGGCTTCGGGCGAGTCGGCGCGGGCGTCGACCTTGAGGCCGCTCTCGCGGGTGTAGAAGGCGGGCAGCTCCTCCGTGCCGTAGCCGATGACGGGCACGCCCTTCGTCTCGAGCACCTCGAGCGTGAGCTTGAGGTCGAGAATCGCCTTCGCGCCGGCGCAGACGACCATCACCGGCGTCTGGGCCAGCTCCTCCAGATCGGCGGAGACGTCCATCGTCGTCTCGGCGCCGCGGTGCACGCCGCCGATGCCGCCTGTGGCAAAGACGGAGATGCCCGCCATGTGCGCGATGAGCATCGTCGTGGCGACGGTGGTGGCGCCGTCGGCCTTCGTCGCGACGATGACGGGCAGGTCGCGGCGCGAGACCTTCGCCACCGCGCGGCCGGTCTTGCCGAGATATTCAATTTCCGCCTCCGAGAGTCCGGCCTTGAGCCGGCCGCCGATGATGGCAATCGTGGCGGGCACGGCGCCGTTTTCGCGGATGGTGCGCTCCACGCGCAGGGCGGTCTCCACGTTCTTCGGATAGGGCATGCCGTGGGAGATGATCGTGCTCTCCAGCGCGACGACGGGCTTACCCTCGGCCAGCGCCTCGGCGACCTCGGGAGCGATATCGAGATAAGGGTTCATGAAACTGCCTCCTTGATGGTATTCCGAAAGCATTGTACCTGAAAAAAACGAAAAGTCAATCAGAAAAGGCGGATGGACGTTTGTCCATCCGCCTTGGGGTATATTGCGGGTTGCTGAGATTACTCAGCGATTGCGCGGTAGAGGAAGGTCACGACCTCGGCGCGCTTGCAGGTGTCCTTCGGCACGAAGGTGGTCTCCGTTCTGCCGTTGGTCACGCCTTCGCCGACGGCCCAG
>JBGUHV010000220.1:0-9399 GCA_045112425.1 Oscillospiraceae bacterium | reverse complement strand
TGCGAGACGGTGCGGTGCCCCTCCAGATCGAAGGCCTCGAACATGGCGGCGATGGCTTCGCGGCCAGAGAGCGAAAACGACCAGTGGCCGCGCCCGGTGCGCGCAGGCTCCGCGAGCGTGACGCCGAAGGCGCGGCGAAAGAGCTTCGGCAGCCGCCCGGCGACCGCCTCGCTCCCCGTCACAATCTGCACCTGCGCGGCGGAAAACGTGCGGCAGTAGAGCAGCACGCCATAGGCCTCGGCGACGGCGAGATCGCGGCTGGAGATGGCTTCGGAGCATAGTTCTGTTTTGATGTCGGAAGTAAATGACATGGGATCACCCGTAAACCTGCGTCTCCGCCCGTGCCCTGTAGATCCAGATCAGCTCTCTTGCGAGTGCCTCGGGGTCGTGGCGGACGAGATCGCCCTGAATTTTCGCCACGGGCGCGTGGAGGATCTCCACGCCCTGCCCTGCGGCGCGCGCTTCATCCACGAAAACAGGCTCCGCGCCCTCGGCGGCGTATTTTTCCGCGAGCGCCGCGGGAATCGGCATGGAGTTGGCGAGGCAGGTGTGAAACAGCCGCTCGCCCGAGAGGTCAAACAGCGCCTGAATGTGGTCGGCGGCGGAGTAGCCGTCCGTCTCGCCGGGCTGGGTCATGACGTTCAGCACATAGACCTTCAGCGCCGGGCTCTCCACGATGGCTTTGGCCACGTCCTTCGTGATGAGATTCGGCGCGATGCTCGTATAGAGGCTGCCCGGGCCGATCACGACGAGATCCGCCTCGCGGATCGCGTCGAGCGCCTCGGGGATTGCGTCGGGATATTCCGGAATGAGGCGCACGCGGTCGATGCGGCGGCCGGTGCCGCGCTTGACCACCGCAATCTTCGACTGGCCGACGACGGTGGAGCCGTCGTCAAACACGGCCTCGAGCTGCACGTTCTCGCGCGACACGGGCAGCACGCGCCCGGTGATGGCGAGCACGTCGCTCATGCGGCGCACGGCCTCCTCGAAGCTGCCGGTCATGTCGTTGAGCGCGGCGAGCATGAGGTTGCCGAGACTCTGCCCGGCGAGACGGCCCTCGCTGAAGCGGTAGCTCATGAGCTGCTCCATCGTGGGCTCGGTGTTTGCGAGCGCGCAGATGCAGTTGCGGATATCGCCGGGCGGGAGCATGCCGAGCTCCTCGCGCAGCACGCCCGAGCCGCCCCCGTCGTCCGCCACGGTCACGATGGCGGTGATGCGGGAGCTGTAGCGCTTGAGGCCGCGCAGCATCGTGGAAAGGCCGGTGCCGCCGCCGATGACGGCGATCCGCGGCTGGGAAGGTAGATGCCGGTTCATGTCAGCCTCTCTTTCTGTCTCGGTTTAAGA
The DNA here is from genome assembly GCA_045112425.1 of Oscillospiraceae bacterium. Lineage (GTDB taxonomy): Bacteria > Bacillota > Clostridia > Oscillospirales > Oscillospiraceae > CAG-103. The sequence continues at coordinate 8,055 of JBGUHV010000220.1, read as the reverse complement.
GGCGCACGTCCTCGTCGTTCACCGTGAGATGCCGCGCCAGCGCGTTCGCCACGGCCACGCTGCGGTGCTGTCCGCCCGTGCAGCCGACGGCGATGTTCAGCGAAAAGCGCCCCTCCTCGTTGTATTGCGGGATCAGGAAATCCACGAGGGCAAAGAGCTTCTCGAGAAAGCCGCGCGCGGAGTCATTGTCGAGCACATATTTCTGCACCGGCTCGTCCATGCCCGAGAGCGGGCGGAGCGCCTCGTCATAAAACGGGTTCGGGAGGAAGCGCACGTCGAACACCAGATCGGCGTCAATCGGGATGCCGTATTTATACCCGAAGGACACGACGTTCACGATCATCTTCGAGGGCTTGTCCTCCGCGCTGTAATAGTCGCTGAGCAGATGCTGCAGCATCGTGAGGCTCAGACCCGTGGTGTTGATGATGTGATCGGCCCGCGCGCGCACGGGGCGCGTGAGCTCGATCTCGCGCTGCACGCAGTCCTGAATCGTGCCGCACTCGTCCGCCAGCGGGTGCGGGCGGCGCGACTCCTTGTAGCGCTGGATGAGCGACGATTCGGTGGCCTCCATGTAGAGGATACTGTAGTTGACGCCCATGGCCTCGAGCTTGTCGAGCTCCTCAAAGAGCTCGGAGAAGCTCTCCTGCCCGCGCACGTCCGTCACGAGGGCGACGCGCTCATAGCGCCCGCCCATGGCGAGGCAGAGCTCGGCAAACTTCGTCAAAAGCGCCGTGGGCAGATTGTCCACGCAGTAATAGTCCAGATCCTCCAGCACGTCCGCCGCGCGGCTCTTGCCCGCGCCGGAGAGGCCGGAGATAATCAGAAACTTCATGTTTGTTTCCTCCATAATGAGGAATTAGGAATTAGGAATTGCCCTGACGGACATTCCTCATTCCTCATTCCTAATTCGGTCATTCTCGAATGATTTTTACTTCCGTTTCCAGCGTAATACCGGAGTTCCGATAGACCGTCTCCCGGATATGGTCGATGAGTCTCAGCACGTCGTCAAACGTGGCGCCGCCGCGGTTGATGACGAAGCCGCCGTGCTTCTCCGAGACCTGCGCGCCGCCGATGGCATAGCCCTTGAGCCCGGCCTGATCGATCAGCGCGGCGGCGTAGCCGCCGACGGGGCGCTTGAAGGTGCTGCCGGCGGAGGGCATCTCGAGCGGCTGGCTCGCGCGGCGCTTTTCGCGCAGAGTCATCATCCGCTCCATGATCGCCGCGGGATCGTCCGGCGTGAGACGGACGGTGCTCTCGAGGATGACGCAGTCCGTGTCGGAAAAGCGGCTGCGGCGGTAGGCGAAGTCGTGCTCCGCGCCGACGCACTCGCGCTCCTGCAGGTCTTCATCCAGATACCGCGTGGAGACGACGACGTCCTTGAGCTCGCCGCCGTAGGCGCCTGCGTCCATGCTCACGCCGCCGCCGAGCGAGCCGGGGATGCCGTGGGCATACTCCAGCCCCGCAAGGCCGAGGCGCTGCGCCTCACCCGCAAGGCGCGCGAGCGTCACGCCGCACTCGGCGCGCAGACCGTCCTCACCCGCGGGCGCGATGGCGCTCATGCGCTCGCCGAACTGCACGGCGATGCGGTTTAACGGTTCGTCCGTCACGAGCAGGTTCGTGCCGTTGCCGAGAATGAGCGGTCTCACCCCGGCGCCGCGCAGCAGACGGCAGACCGCCGCGACCTCGGCGGCACTCTGCGGCTGCACCAGCGCCCGCACCGGCCCGCCGATGCGAAACGAGGTGTGCTTGCTCATGGGCTCATTTTCAAGAATCAGTAACTCGGGGATTTCAGCACGAATTTGGGAAATGAGGTGATCAAAAGACATGTGGTTCTCCTTATTATTAGTCTCGCAGAGTTCGCGGCTCGGAAGCCGCGAAGAAAATCAGATTATTTTTGCGCCGGAGCTTGGGTTCGGTGCAAAAATCCCGCTCGCGGAGAAAGGAATTTTTCTCGCAAGTCGCACTTGCGACCAAAAATTCCTTTCGGAGTGCAGCCCTCCCGATGGAAAGCCAAGCGAAGCGGGTTTCCATCGGCTTAAAATCCTCCGGCTTCGATGGCCGCGTCATGGCTTGACGCGAGCGCCTCGGCTGCGTTGTAGCCCATGTTTTTCTGGCGGTTGTTCATCGCGGCGAGCTCGAGGATCACGGCGAGGTTGCGGCCCGGGCGGACGGGGATCGTCACCATCGGGATCTGCACGCCGAGAATCTCATAGTAATCCGTGCCGAGGCCGAGACGGTCGTAGGCGCGCCCGTCCTCCCACGGCTCCATGCTCACGACAAGGTCGATGCGGCTGTCGGGCTTGACGGCGCCGACGCCGTAGATCTGCTTGGCGTTGATGACGCCGATGCCGCGCAGCTCCATGTAATAGCGGATCATCTCCGGCGCGGTGCCGATGAGCGTGGTGCGGTCGGTGCGGCGGATCTCCACCGCGTCGTCCGCCACCAGGCGGTGGCCGCGCTTGATGAGCTCGAGCGCCGTCTCGCTCTTGCCGACGCCGGAATCGCCGATGATGAGCACGCCCTCGCCGAAGATCTCCACGAGCACGCCGTGGCGTGTGATGCGCGGGGCGAGGTGGGCGGAGACGGATTCGATCAGCCGCGCCATCAGACGCGAGGTGTCCTCCCGCGTGAGAAACACGTTGCGGTCATATTTCTCGGCCATCATCATGCACTCGGGCAGGGGATCCATGTCGTGGCAGACGACGAGGCCCTTGATCGGATGCTGCATGAAATCCTCGAACCGGCGCAGGCGCTCGTCGTCCGAGAGCGTCTGCATATACGTCGTCTCCACGACGCCCATGATCTGCAGGCGCTGGGGGTCAAAATAGTCATAAAAGCCCGCCAGCTGCAGGCCGGGGCGGTTCACGTCCGCCGTGGTCAGCTGGATCTGGGCGTAGTCCGCGCTCGTGTGCAGCAGCGTGAAGCCCTGCTCCTCGGCGACTTTTTTCAGGGGAATGGAGTAACTCTGGCTCATGACAGGCTCCTTTTTCTCTCAATATGTTGGGTTGTCTTTTAATATTGTACCGAACATCTGCGGAGAATGCAACGGAAATCAGACAGAACAAAAGATTTTTTGAAAATCTCTTGCATTTGTCAGGCGGTTCTGCTATGATATATAAGCTGTTTTGCAGACATATCAGTAAGGAGGTGCTTCAGCACCATGGCAAAGTGCCAGTTTTGCGACAAGGGCGTGTCCTTCGGCATTCAGGTGAGCCACTCTCACCGTCGCTCCAACCGGACCTGGAAGCCCAACGTGAAGCGCGTCAAGGCCATTGTGGACGGCAGCCCCAAGCACGTCTACGCCTGCACCCGCTGCCTGCGCAGCGGAAAGGTCACCCGCGCAGTGTGATTGCAGCGAATTGCATCGATCAAGGCACGCCCTGAGGGCGTGCCTTTTTCGTGTCGTCTGACCGGGCGCGCTCCGCTCCGCAGCCGGACTAAGGCATGGCCTTCGTCCGACGGCTTCGCATCCGCTTCCCCGGTCTTCCTCTCAAAATCAAAGCAGGTATGCTTTGATTTTGTTTTATTTGAAAGCCAGCTTTCAAACGAGGGGGATGCACTCCATAACGGCTTCTCGGCGCAAGTGCGACTTGCGAAAAAGAGAAGCCGTTATTCCGTGAGAGGAATTTTTGCACCGAAGCGAAGCTCCGGTGCAAAAAAGATGGAATTACTTTGCGCTTGCGAGCGCAAACTCTGCCGAGGGCTTTAAATTTCTGCTCTAAACCAGACGCCCGGCTTGTAGTGCTCGAAGATGACCATGTCGTAGTCCTTCTCGTGCTTCCACTCGCGGCTGGTCCAGCCGGCCTTCATGGCGCCCATCGCCTCGCACAGGCGCACGGTGAAGGGCTTGTCGCCAATGCGGTAGGCGATGAAGTGCGGCCGGGCGGCGAAGTTCGTGAAGAGATTGCCGACGATTCTCGCCTGCGCGAGCGGCAGGCTCTCCTTATAGTCCTCCGGCCTCTGCGCGAGCTGGCCGCGCAGATACTGCGGGGCGTTTTTCTTGAACCAGCGCAGGATGAAGGGATCGAAGCTCTCGATGCAGACCGGGCCGTCATACCGCGCGAGCGCGCCTGCCGTGAGCGCGCAGAGCCGGTCGTTGCGCGGGCCGGACTTGATCTCCAGAATGAGCGGCACGCGCCCGGCGAGGACGGCCAGCGCCTCTTCAAATGTGGGGATCTGCTCCTCGGTTTTGAGCAGGCGGAATTCCTTGAGCTCCGCGAGCGTAAACGTCTCGATTCGGCCCTCCGGCGCGCCGGGGATCATGCGCTTTAAGGTGTCGTCATGAAAGACGACGAGCTGGTCGTCCGCTGTGATGTGCACGTCCATCTCCACGCCGTAGCCCGCCTTGACGGCGCGGCGAAACGCGGCGAGGGAATTTTCCGGCACGGTCTTGTCCTTCTTGTGCAGACCGCGGTGGGCGTAGTTTCGATCCACGAACGGCGCCTTCTGCTCGCGCGAGGCATGCGCCGGCGCAAGGAGAAACGCGGTGATGCCCGCCGCCGTGACCGGCAGCATGGCCTTCGCCATCGGCTTCCATTTCATCTGCCCTCACTCCTTCAAAAGATGGTTTTTCTGTATATAACTTATCACTAACTGCACCCGCCGTCAAATATAAACAGGTTTTTTCTTGCGTTTGCAGATTCCGCATGATAATGTAAAATCAGGAATTTACGGAGGTGTCAACCATGAAACTGCTCATCCACGACTTTACTCCCGAAGCATTCGCACCCCTGGCAAAGCAGTATGAGGGCTGGGATATCGTCTCGGACGACGGGAGCATCCGCCCGTGCATCGGCTGCTTTGGCTGCTGGATCAAAACGCCGGGGCAGTGCGTCATCCCCGACCGGTATCAGACCATGGCGCGCCGCATCCACGCGGCGGCGGAGGTCGTTGTCTGCACAAAATGGACGTGGGGCGGCTTCTCCCCCTTTGTGAAGAACGTGTTCGACCGGAGCATCGGCGTCGTGCTGCCGTTTTTCGAGATCGTGCAGGGCGAAATGCATCACCAGAAGCGCTATCCCGAGGTGAAGCCCATCACCGTGCACTTTCGCGGCAGCGGCCTGGACTCCGAGAAGCAGGCGCTCTCCCGGCGCTATGTCGAGGCCGTGTGCCTGAACCTGCAGGGCGTGGTGAAGGACGTCACGTTTGAAGAGATCTCCGTTCCTGCGCCGAAGCGGGCGGATGACTGCCCGGTCTCCGGCACGGTGCTCTTAAACTGCTCGCTGCGGGGGAGGGAGGCCAACTCCCGCATCCTGCTCAAGCGCCTCAATGAGCGCCTCAGCGGCGAGATCGTCGATCTCGTCTCCTGCCGCGGGGATTATGACGCGATGGCGGCACAGCTGCGCGCGGCGGAGACCATCGTGCTCGGAACGCCCCTCTATGTCGACGGCCTGCCCTCGGCGGCGCTGCGGCTGCTCTCGGCGCTCGCGCGCGACCCCGGCGGGAAAAAGCGGATCTACGTCATTGCGAACCTCGGCTTTTATGAGAGCCGCCAGATCCAAAACCTCCTCGCCTTCGTGCGCAATTGGTGCGGGGAGTGCGGCTATGTCTACGGCGGCGGCCTCGCCGTGGGCGCGGGCGCGATGAACGCCCCGCTTCTGCGCCTGCCGGGCGCGAAAAACGCCGTGGCGGGGCTGGAGCGCTTCGCCTCCGCCATTGCCGACAGGCGATGCGTGAACGACCACTACGAGGACTCCTTCCTCTTCCCGCGCGCGGCCTATGTGCTCGCCGCGAACCACTCGTGGATTCCGAAGGGCCGGAAAAACGGGCTGACAAAGGAAGACCTGCGCCGCGGCTGAAAACACAATATCATCTGACGTGCTTCAACAAGCGCCCTTTCCGGTTTTACCGAGTGCATTTCAATGCTTGTCATCCTGAGCGGAGCGAAGCGGAGTCGAAGGATCTTGGAAGAGCAGACGGACAGACGCTGGCGGCTCTGTTTTGCTGCCATGCCAAGATCCTTCGACTGCGCGCTGACGCGCTCCGCTCAGGATGACATTTTTTACTGCGGATGAAACAAATAAGGAAGAGACAGATGCATTTTGTAGCAGCCTCATTTTTTTCTTTTTCGCTTTACATAGATTTAACTTGTCTTTTACAATCTTATCTTTTATAATGAAATTGTGTAAAAATGAACAATCCCTCTGTAAAAGATTGAAAAAGGAGAGAGAATTTCTGCTATGACTGCGTTAAACGTCATTTCTCTGCTCGGCGGGCTGGCGCTGTTTCTCTACGGCATCACCCTCATGGGCGACGGCTTGAACCTCGTCGCCGGCAACAAGCTGGAGGTCGTGCTCTATCGGCTCACGAGCAACCGCTTCCGCGGCATCCTGCTCGGCACGCTGGTCACGGCGGTGATCCAGTCCTCGAGCGCGGCGAGCGTCATGTGCGTCGGCTTCGTGAACTCGGGGCTGATGCAGTTCGGGCAGGCCGTGAGCGTCATTCTCGGCTCGATTCTCGGCAGCAGCATCACCGGCTGGATTGTCACGCTCTCGAGCGTCGGCGGCGGCAGCGGCTGGATTCAGCTTTTGAGCACCACGGCGATCACCGGCATCATCGCCGTCATCGGCATCTATCTGCGCAAGTTCTCCAAAAAGCAGCTGCACCACCATGTGGGCGATATCCTCATGGGCTTTGCGGTGCTCATGTTCGGCATGAGCGCCATGAGCGAGGCCGTCAAGCCCCTGCAGAGCAGCGAGACCTTCTTAAATCTTATGCAGAACCTCACCAACCCCCTGCTCGGCCTGCTCGTCGGCGCCGTGTTCACGGCGATCATCCAGTCGAGCGCCGCGGCGGTCGGTATTCTGCAGGCACTGAGCATGACCGGCGCGATCACCTTCGGCGCGGCCTTCCCGCTGCTGCTCGGCATCGGCATCGGCGGCGCGCTGCCCGTGCTGCTCGGCGCCCTCGGCGCAAACCGCAACGGCGTGCGCACGGCGGTGGCGCATCTGCTCATCGACATTCTCGGCGCCGTGATCTGCGGCGGCGTGTTCTACATCATCAACGCCATCCACCCGTTCTCCTTCCTCAACAAGACCGTGAACATCGTGGAGGTCGCGGCGATGAACACCGCCTTCCGCTTCGTGATGGTGCTCTCGCTTGCGCCGCTGATCGGTCTGTTGGAGAAGATCACGAACTTCTTCGTCAAGGCCCCGCCGGAGACGGAGGAGGAGATCGAGGCCAAGCAGGACTTCGCCCAGCTGGAGGATCGTTTCATCCGCTATCCCGCGATTGCGCTCGAGCAGAGCCACGAGGTCATCGTCTCCATGGCGAAATGCGCCAAGGACAGCCTGATGGAGGCCATCGCGCTCATCGGCGCGTTTTCTCAGGACGGCTTCGACCGCGTGGACGAGATGGAAGTCCTCGTCGACCACTACGAGGACGCCCTCGGCTCCTACCTGCTGCGCATCTCGCCGACGGAGCTGACCACGCAGCAGAACGAAAACCTGCATAAGTATCTGCACAGCATCACGGACTTCGAGCGCATTTCCGACCACGCGAAGAACATCTCCGAGTGCGCGAAGGAAAAGGCCGAGAAGGAGATCGACTTCTCCGCCGCCGCGAGCCACGAGCTGAGCGTGCTCTCCGCCGCGATCATCGAGATCATGACGATCACGATCCGCGCCTTCGTGGAGGACGACGCGAATCTCGCGCTCAAGGTCGAGCCGCTCGAGGAGCTGATCGACGATCTGTGCGACGAGCTGCGCAGCCACCACATCGACCGCCTGCAGAAGGGCATCTGCACGCTGCAGGACGGCTATGTGTTCAACGATCTCCTGACGAACTACGAGCGCGTGGGCGACCACTGCTCGAACGTGGCCGTCGCGATGATCGAGCTGTCGCACGACGTGTTCGACACGCACGAATACCTCGACAGTCTCAAGGAGATGCGAAACGACGCCTTCAACCGCAACTACGAGGAGTACCGCGCCAGATTCGCGCTGTAACCATCACAAAAGCGAGACCGCCCTCCGGCAAACGCCGGAGGGCGGTTTTGCATGCGCAGCAGATTAATTAGGAATTAGGAATTGTCCAAACTTGTCATTCTGAGCGGAG
>JBGUHV010000219.1:0-25077 GCA_045112425.1 Oscillospiraceae bacterium | reverse complement strand
CCTTATACCGGCACCCCCGGGCGGGTGTTTCTGATCTTTACATCTCCGGAACGGCCATGATGCCGGGGTCGAACGCGGGCATCATGGAGAGCTTGTAGAGGTTCAGCCGGTGCATTCGGTCGATCTTCGCCTTGATCTCCAAGTCGTCAATTTCGCCCGTGCGGATGTAGCGGTCGAGCACGGCGTAGGTGAAGCCGAGGTTATCCTCGTCCGTTTTGCCGCAGAGGCCGTCGATCGGCACCTTCTCCACGAGCTGCTCCGGCAGGCCGAGATGCCGCCCGAGCGCCTTGACCTCCTGCACGGTGAGTCCGGAGAGCGGGCTGAAATCGCCGGCGCCGTCGCCGTAGCGCGTGGCGTAGCCCACCCAGTCCTCTGAGAGATTGCAAGTGTTCGCCACGCGGCCGTTCAAGCTCTGCGCCACGGCATAGAGCGAGACCATGCGCAGGCGCGCGGGGAGACTCAGCTTCGTCGCGCCGTCGATCGGAAACTGCGCGCCGATCGCGTTGAGGACGCTCTCATACGCCTTCTGAATGTTCAGCACATAATGCCGGATTCCCAGATGCTCCGCAGCGAGATAGGCGAAATCAATATCCGACTGTACGCCGTTCGGGAGCAGCACGCCGATCACGCGGTCTGCGCCCAGCGCGCGAACGCAGAGCGCCGCCGTGACGGAGCTGTCTTTTCCCCCGGAAAGTCCCACGACGGCATTACAGTCCGGGCCGTTCTCCGCAAAATAGCTGCGGATCCACTCCACACACTGATTCATTGTTTTTTCAGCATCAAACATGTTCATCACTCCACATCCTGTAGTGCATCGTAGCCCTCTTCGCCGGTGCGGATCTTCACGACGTTCTCCACGTCGTAGACGAAGATTTTGCCGTCGCCGATGTGACCGGTATAGAGCACCTTCTTCGCCGTTTCGATCACGTCGCGCACCGGGATCGCGCTGACCACGATATCCATCTGCACCTTCGGGCGCAGGTCGGTCTCCACCTCGACGCCGCGGTAGTATTCCGGCCGCCCCTTCTGGATGCCGTAGCCCATCACATGCGCGACGGTCATGCCCGTGATGCCGAGCCTGCCCATGGCGGCCTTCAGGGCGTAGAGCTTCTCCTCCTTGAAGACGATCTCCACCTTGGTGAACTTGTGCCCGTCCGTCGGGAAGATCGGCTGCGGCACCACCGGGATCGCCTCGGCGGGCGGCGTCGTGCCCGTCACGGCGGGCACAACCTCGCCGCTGTCCGGCAGCGTGTAGGGATGGCCGGAGGAGACGAAATCGGCGTAGGCGCTCGGCAGCCCGTGCTCGCTGCGGTCGAGCCCCGCGAGCTCGTCGGCGGCGTCGGCGCGGAGAAAGTCGATCCTTTTGAGAAACGCGAAGAACGCCAGCATCGTCGCGCCGCTCCATGCCGCCACGGCGGCAAAGCCCAGCAGCTGCACGGCAAGCTGCGACCATTCGCCGGTGTAGAGCAGTCCGCGCAGCCCGGCGGGCGCGTCGGGATTGGCGAGCAGGCCGACCGCAATCGTGCCCCAGACGCCGTTGGCGCAATGCACGCCCACCGCGCCGACGGGATCGTCGACATGGAGCTTGAGATCGAGCCCTTCCACCACGACCACCACCAGAAGGCCGGAGACGACGCCCACAATCGCGGCGCCGAGGGCGTCAAGCGCGTCGCAGCCCGCCGTGATGCCGACGAGACCTGCCAGCGAGGCGTTTAAGCACATGGAGACGTCCGGCTTCTTGTTTTTGACCCAGGTAAAGATCATCGTGGTGCAGGTGGCGACAGCGGGGGCAATCGTCGTCGTGAGAAAGATCGACGAGAGCTCCGAGGGCGTCGTGGCGGCGGCGCCGTTGAAGCCGTACCAGCCGAGCCAGAGGATGAACACGCCGAGCGCCCCGAGGGGGATTGAGTGGCCGGGGATGGCGCGCACCTTCGTCACGTTGCCGGTCTCGTCCGTGTCGTATTTCCCGATGCGCGGCCCGAGGATCACCGCGCCGATCAGCGCCGCGACGCCGCCGACCATGTGGATCGCGCAGGAGCCCGCGTAATCGTGAAAGTGGAGCCTGCTCAGCCAGCCGCCGCCCCAGATCCAGTGCGCCTCAATCGGATAGATCAGAAGCGAGATCACGGCGGAATACACGCAGTAGGCGGAAAACTTCGTCCGCTCCGCCATGGCGCCGGAGACAATCGTCGCCGTTGTGGCGCAGAAGACGAGGTTGAAGACGAAATAGCTCGCGTCGGTAAAGCCCTCCGCCGGGGAGCGAATAAAATCGGCGAAATGCGTGAACAGATCCAGATTGGGCTTGCCGATCAGGCCGAAGAGCGCATCCTCGCCCATCATGAGCGAGTAGCCCAGCAGGGAGAACACCACCGTGCCGATGCAGAAGTCCATCAGGTTCTTCATGATGATGTTGCCCGCGTTTTTCGCCCGGGTAAAGCCCGTCTCCACCATGGCAAAGCCGGCCTGCATCCAGAACACCAGCGCCGCGCCGATCAAGAACCAAAATTCCACTGTCATCATGATTGTGCCTCCTTCTTGCGTTCGGTTTTTCGGATAAAAAACAAGAGACAACGGCGTCTTTGCAGACGTCGTTGTCTCTGATGTGCGTCATTTTACGATGAAATTGCCGAACCGTCAATCGGCAGATTGCTAAAACTTTCCAGATGAATTCTCCCGAAATTTCTACACGCGCCGGTCTACGGTTCCGCATTTTGCCGGATGATTTCCTCCGCCGCCTGCCGCTTGCTGATGCGGCGCTCCATCGCCATGCGGAGAATTCTCTGGTGTGCCTCCTGCTCGGTGAGCCCTTCGCGCTCGATCAGCAGCCACTTGGCCTGATTCATCCGGCGGATCTCCTCCATCTTTTCCTCCACGGTCTCCTGCTTATCGCGCATGGCGCGCAGGCGCTCGCGCATGGCGCAGAGGCCGCGGATCACCTGCAGCAGCAGCTGCGAGTTCGTGGGCTTCGAGACCACCACCACGCCCGAGGGCAGCGCCCGCGCGTTCGTCTCCTCATAGAGCTCATGGCGAATGAGCAGCGCCACGGCCGCGTCCGTCTCGCCGCAGAGCTTCATGGCGAAGTCCGCGCCCATTCCGTCCGGCAGCGGGGCGTTCACGAGCACGAGATCGAAGCTCTGCTGCAGCAGCAGGCGCTTTGCGCGGCTCAGCGAGTTCACCGTCGTCACCGGCCAGAAGTCTGAGCCCGGAAGCAGAGGGAGCACGGCGGCATTCAGTTTTTCCGAGGCGGAGATGAGCAGCACGCTGTACGGATCGCTCTGAAAGACCACGCCGATCCCTCCTTTCCGATGGTGAATGATTTACAGATAGCGCTCGAGAATCCGCGCGGGAATGTGCGCTGCGATGAAGGGGCTCTCCTGCGCCGTCCTCCGCGCGTCGGCAAGCGTCGGCGGGAGCATCAGCAGCGGCCTTGTCTGCTCCGCGGTGGCGCTGAAGGTGTTGAAGTTCGCGCGCTCCGGCAGGGGGAGCTTCTGCTCGATCCCCTCCAGACAGGCGTGGATCATCAGGTAAAACGCGAGATACGGGTTCGTCATGGAATCGGGCGAGCGCAGCTCCGCGCGGCGGTATTCGCCGCTCGCCGCCGGCAGACGCACCAGCTGTGAGCGATTTTCCTCCGACCAGGAGACGTATCGCGGCGCCTTGTCGCGCCCGAGGCGCAGATAGGACTGCTCGTCCGGGTTTAAGAACAGCGTCATATCCCGCGCACGGTTCAAAAGCCCCGGGATCAGCGCCTGCGGCGGCAGGGGCGCGCCGTTCTGGCTCGCGGAGAGATTGATGTGCATGCCGTTTCCGTCGTGCTCCGGCAGCGGGCGGGGCGAGAAGTCGGCGCAGAGGCCGTTCTGAGCAGCCACCGCCTTGACCACGCTGCGAAAGAGAATCGCGTTGTCCGCCGCCGCGACGGGGTCTGCGTACCGAAAGTCGATCTCATTCTGCCCCGGGCCGCTCTCGTGGTGCGAGCTCTCGGGGTAGATGCCCATCTGCTCGAGCGTGAGACAGATCTCCCGCCGCACGTTCTCGCCTCTGTCCTCAGGCGCCACGTCCATATAGCCCGCGCGGTCAAACGGCGTGCGCGTCGGGCTTCCCTGATCGTCCAGCAGGAAGAGATAAAACTCCATCTCCGTGCCGAACTGGAAGGCATAGCCCTGCGCCGCCGCCGCGCGCACCGCCGCGCGCAGGAGTGTGCGCGTGTCGGCCTCGAAGGGCGTGCCGTCCGGGTGGACGATGTCGCAGAACATGTGCGCAACGCGGCCGATCTGCGGCCGCCAGGGCAGGGCGCGGAGCGTGTCCGCGTTCGGGCGGAGAAAGAGATCCGAGCGTACGTCCATGTCAAAGCCCTTCACGGCAGAGGCGTCGAAGGCAATGCCGTGCTCAAAGGCTCTCGGCAGCTCGCTTGCCATGATGGCGACGTTTCGCTGCCGCCCGTAAATGTCGCAGAACGCCATGCGGACGAACTTCACGTCCTCTTCCGCGATATATTGCAGAACCTCATCCGGCGTATAGTTCACGTCGCATTGCTCCTTTCCATTTTTTCGCTTTTTCCATTTTAATGCAGATGCCGCCGCCGCGCAAGCGGAAGTTCACTCCACCGTGACGGACTTGGCGAGGTTTTTGGGCTTGTCAATGTCGCAGCCGTTTTCCTTCGCCACATGGTAGGCCAGCAGCTGCATCGGGATGACGGCGAGAATGGGGGAGAAGAGCGTGTTGATGCTCGGGATGAAGATCACGTCGTTTGCCTGCGAGACGATTTTGTGGTTGCCCCGCAGCGCCACGGCGAGCACTCTCGCCCCGCGCGCCTTGACCTCCACGATGTTGCTGATGGTCTTGTCCACCAGCGCCTCGTTGCAGCACACGGCGATCACGGGCGTGCCCTCCTCGATGAGGGCGATGGTGCCGTGCTTGAGTTCGCCCGCGGCGTAGCTCTCGGCGTGGATGTAGGAGATCTCCTTCATCTTCAGCGCGCCCTCGAGCGCCACGGCCCAGTCGGTGTTGCGCCCGATGAAAAAGAGCGACGGGGATTTGTGGTATTTCTTCGCCAGCGCCGGAATGCCGTGGTTGAGGTCAATCGCGTTTTGAATCAGCTTCGGCAGGCGCAGCACGTCGTAGAGGAGCGCCGGATAGCGCTCATCGTCGAGTGTGCCGAGCTTCCGGCCCATGAACATGGCGAGCAGATAGAGGACGGCGAGCTGCGTGGTGTAGCCCTTCGTGGTCGCCACGGCGATCTCCGGTCCCGCCCAGGTATAGAGCGTCCAGTCCGCGAGCTTTGCAATCGTGCTCTCCACGACGTTGACGATGGCGAGCGTCTTCGCGCCGCGCGCGCGGCATTCCTTCATGGCGGCAATCGTGTCCGCCGTCTCGCCGGACTGGCTGATCACGATCAGGAGCGTGTGCGCGTCGATGAGCGGCTCGCCGTAGCGCAGCTCGCTTGCGAGCGCGACCTCCGTCGGGATGCGGCAGAGGGATTCGAGCGCATATTTCGCGGCGCAGCCGGCGTAATAGGCGCTGCCGCAGGCGGTGATCACGATCTTGTTAAACTGCTTCAGCTCCTCCGCGCTCAGGTCAAACTCGTCCAGCAGCACCTCGCCGTCCTTGACTCTCGGCGCAATCGCCGCGCGCACCGCCGCGGGCTGCTCCATGATCTCCTTGAGCATGAAGTGGTCGTAGCCGCCCTTCTCGGCGGCCTCGACCGTCCAGGTGATGCGGCTCACGGGCTTTTCAATCTTTCGCCCCGTGCTGTCAAAGACCGTGATGCCCTCGGGCGTGAGCTCGGCAAAATCGCCGTCGTCGAGATAGATGGCGTTTTTCGTATAGCTCACGAGCGCCGTCACGTCGGAGGCGAAGTAATTTTCCCCGATGCCGACGCCGAGGATGAGCGGGCTCGCCTCCTTCACGGCGTAGAGCGTGTCCGGCTGGTCGGAGCAGAGCACGCCGAGGGCGTAGGAGCCCTCGAGCCGCGCCACCGTGCGCATGACGGTGGTTTTGAGGTCGCCCCCGTCGAAGCTCTCGAGCAGGTGGACGATCACCTCCGTGTCCGTCTCGCTCTGGAAGGTGTAGCCCGCGGCGATGAGCTCCTCGCGCAGCTCCGCAAAGTTTTCAATGATGCCGTTGTGCACCACGGCGAAGCGCCCGTCGTTTGAGAGATGCGGGTGGGCGTTTAAGTCCGTGGGCGCGCCGTGCGTCGCCCAGCGCGTGTGCCCGATGCCGGTGCAGCCGGGCACGGCGGCGCCGCCCTCCGTCTTGTCGGCGAGCTTCTGCACCTTGCCGCTGACCTTCTCCACGCAGATGGCCGCATCGCCCATGACGGCGATGCCCGCGGAGTCGTAGCCGCGGTATTCCAGCCGCCGGAGCCCCTCCAGCAGCAGCGGCGCGGTCTGCCGCGCGCCGGTAAATCCAACGATTCCACACATGATGGAAGCCTCCTTTTCAAGCATAAAAAAGGGCAAAGACACCCCTTGTCGGAGCGCCTTTGCTCTATATTCGTATTTTATTCCTGTCAGCCGTGCTTTGTCAATGCGGCGTATGTAAAACAAGCGGCGCATTTGGGCTGGAATTTTTTGCAATCTGACGATTGACGATTCGACATTTCCGGCGTAAAATGACGCACATCAGAGACAACGACGTCTTTTTTCGGCGTCGCTGTCTCTTTTTTGTTTGTCTGAACCCCCCAAACCGGAAAAGGAGAGATCATCATGTCAACCGTTCCAGAACTGTTTGCCAGCAAGGTGTTTGACGATAAGGTCATGCGCGCGAGACTTCCGGAGAAGGTCTATCAGTCTCTGCGGGAGACCATCGTGAGCGGCGCGAAGCTCAATCCCGATCTTGCGAACGCCGTCGCCATCACGATGGCGGACTGGGCGGTGGAAAACGGCGCCACGCACTTCACCCACTGGTTCCAGCCCCTCACCGGCATCACCGCCGAGAAGCACGACAGCTTCATCGCCCCCGCGCCGGACGGCAGGGTCATCATGGAGTTTTCCGGCAAGGAGCTCATCAAGGGCGAGCCGGACGCCTCCTCCTTCCCCTCGGGCGGCCTGCGCGCCACATTTGAGGCGCGGGGCTACACGGCGTGGGATCCGTCGAGCTATGCCTTCATCAAGGACAACGCCCTGTGCATCCCCACGGCCTTCTGCTCCTACGGCGGCGAGGCGCTCGATAAGAAAACGCCGCTGCTGAGAAGCATGGAGGCGCTCAACCGCGAGGCCATGCGCGTTTTGAAGCTCTTCGGCTGCAAGGGCGTGCGCCGCGTCGTGACGAACGTCGGCCCCGAGCAGGAGTATTTTCTCGTCGACCGCGAACAGTATCTCAAGCGAAAGGATCTGATCTACGCCGGCCGCACGCTCTTCGGCGCCAGGCCACCGAAGGGGCAGGAGCTGGAGGATCACTATTTCGGCGCGATCAAGCCGCGCGTGCAGGCGTATATGGAGGATCTCAATGAAGAGCTCTGGAAGCTCGGCATCCTCGCCAAAACCGAGCACAACGAGGTCGCCCCCGCGCAGCACGAGCTCGCCCCGATATTTACCACCACAAACGTCGCCACCGACCACAACCAGCTCACCATGGAGATCATGAAGAAGGTTGCGCGGCGCCACGGGCTCGAGTGCCTCCTGCACGAAAAGCCCTTCGCGGGCGTCAACGGCTCCGGCAAGCACAACAACTGGTCCATGTCCACCGACACGGGCGAGAATCTCCTCAGCCCCGGCGAGACGCCGTATGAAAACGCGCGGTTTCTGCTCTTCCTCGTCGCGGTCATCAAGGCCGTGGACGATTATCAGGATCTGCTGCGCCTGGCCGTCGCGACGGCGGGCAACGACCACCGCCTCGGCGCGAACGAGGCGCCGCCCGCGGTCATCTCCATCTTCCTCGGCGACGAGCTCACCGCGGTGCTCGAAGCGATTGAGACCGACAGCCCCTACAGCGGCACGGAGAAGATGAAGATGAAGCTCGGCGTCGACATTCTCCCGCGCTTTACGCGCGACACGACCGACCGCAACCGCACCAGCCCCTTCGCCTTCACGGGCAACAAGTTTGAGTTCCGCATGGTCGGCTCGAGCGACTCCATCGCCTGCGCGAACGTGATGATCAACGCCTCGGTTGCCGAGTCGCTGCGCCAGTTTGCAGATGTGCTGGAGCAGGCCGAAAACTTTGATGAGAGCCTCCACGCGCTGATCCGTGAGGAGATCATCGCCCACAAGCGCATCCTCTTCAACGGCAACGGCTATGACGACGCGTGGATCCGCGAGGCGACCGAGGAGCGCGGGCTTTTGAACCTCCGCACCACGCCGGACGCACTCTCCCGCCTGCTGGACGAGAAGAACGTTGCCATGCTCACGCGCCACGGCGTCTTCTCCGAGAGTGAGCTCAGATCCCGCTATGAGATTCAGCTCGAGAACTATATCCGCACCGTGCACATCGAGGCGCTCACCATGCTCGATATGGCAAAGCGCGAGATCCTCCCGGCGGTCGCGTCTTTCTCCGCCGCCGTCGCGGACGGGATTGCGAAGAAAAAGGCCGCGGTGCCCTCTCTTGCCTGCAGCAGCGAGGCAGCGCTTGTGGAGAAGCTCACCGCGCTCATCGACGGCGCGGAGGCGGCGCTCGGGAAGCTCTCCGCCGCCGTCGAGGCGCTCGACGCCATGGCCGACGACACGGCGGCGGCCTTCCATGTGAAGGACACGGTCATCCCCGCCATGGCGGCGCTCCGCGCCGTCTGCGACGAGGCCGAAACCCTCACCGCCGCGGACTTCTGGCCGTTTCCGACCTACGGCGATCTGCTCTTCGGCGTCTGAGCGGGAGCCCGGCGTGACAATGGAATTTCCGCATAAAACGGCACCGGAGAGCGCGCTCTCCGGTGCCTTGCTGTCTCTTATAAGGTGCCTCCTCAGAGCGCCCGCTTGTTCCGGCGCAGCGCGGCCATCCGGTCGAGGTCGCCGTGCTGGATCTCGTGCTCCAGCGCCGCGACGATCTGCTCTTTCCGCTGCAGGAAGTGCGGCCCGCTCAGATTTCGCCCGGAGACGGTGTGGTGCGTGATGAAGGAGCAGTCCGCGTTCAAATGCTCTACGAACAGCTTGAGCTCCTCCAGCATTTCTTTTTCGCTCAGCGGGTCAAACTCGCCGCGCTCCGCCTCGTCCTTCAGCGGCGTGCCGGGAAAGAGCGTGAGCCCGCCGGTGCCGACGAGCATCGGCTTGCACTGGCTGAAAATCTCCGCCGAGTGGATCGCGTGCTCTTTGCTGTGGGAGCGGCCGGCGACGCCGTTTAGGAACGTCATCCAGTAATCGATCCCCGCTTCCTCCAGCTTGCGGCACTGCTCGAGAATGTCCTCCGCGTGGTAGCCCTTGCGGATGCGCTCCAGCGTCCAGTCGTCGCCGCTCTCCACGCCGAGGGAGATCTCGCGCATGCCGAGTTCCTTCAGGGATTTGAGCTCCCCCACGGTCTTGTTGCGAAGATCGGTGACCCGGCCGGCGAGATAGATATATTCCATCTTCGGCAGATACTGACGAATCAGCCGGAAGATCGCGGCCAGCTTGTCATAGGTCAGCACCAGGGGATTGGCGCTCAGCAGCTGGATAGTCTTTGCATTGGGGTCCATGGCGGCGATCTCCTGCAGATCCTGCTCGATCCACTCCATGGGCGACATGCGGAAAGGGACTTCCTTGTACATGGTGCAGAACTTGCAGCGATTGTGCGTGCAGCCCTGCGTGATCTCCAGGAGCGGCCAGGTGGGCCAGTAGGGGTTGCGGTAAACGGTTCCGGTAAAATGCATGGTGCTGCCTCCTCAAAGCTCCGTCACGAAGGTCTCGATCGGGTTGCGCTTAAAGTGCCAGCCGTTCGGCTTCGCGCGGTCGTTCGGATAGCCCATGGCGAACATCATCACGGGGATGATGTATTCCGGCAGCCCGAACGTGTCCGCGACCGCCTTGGAGTCAAACCCGCGCAGCCAGACGTTGTGCACGCCCAGCTCCTCGGCGGCGTACATCATCGTCGTCGCGGCGATGGTGGCGTCCTGCTCGCCGGAGTTGTAGTTCCGATAGTAGCGGTCGCCGGGGTTTTGCCAGGCGGCGCGCGCGTCGTAGCAGACGAGCAGCATCATGGGCGCGTTGTAGTGAAAGGGCGTCACGGTCTTCGCCTTCGCGAGGGCCTCCTCCGAGCGGATCACATAGAAGCGCTGCGGCTGATAGTTGCAGGCGGTGGGCACGATGCGTCCCGCCTCCAGAATCTGATCGAGCTTTTCCTGCTCCACCGGGCGGGAGTCGAAAAAGCGCTCCGAGTAGCGGTTCTTTGCCAGTTCTATGAATGTCATTTGAGATCATCCTTTCATTTTTTTCTTGCCCCCATTGTGCCATCACGCCTTGACATTGTAAACTTATAAAAGTATAATTTCATAAGAAAATCTTACAAAATGGTGATTTAATATGGATAGAACGAAGCTTTGGATCGCGGAGAACATGAAAAAGCTCATGGAGAAAAAGTCAATCGAGAAGATCCGCGTCACGGAGCTCTGCAAGCGCTCGGAGATCACGCCGCCGACGTTTTATTATCACTTCCGGGATAAATACGACCTCGTGGCGTGGATCTTCTACTGCGACGCCTTCGAGACCGACGTGCTCGATCTCAAGCAGGCCGCCGCCGGGCTGCGGAAGATGAAGCAGGAATACTTATTTTATAAACGCGCGTATGAGGACAGCTCTCAGAACGCCCTCTGGAGCTACATGCTCGAATATTTCACCGACCGCCACCTTGCCCTCGCCAAGGACCGCCTCGGCACGGACGTGCTCGACGAGCAGCTGCGCTTCAGCATCCGGCACTACTGCTGCGGCTCCGTCGGCATGACGCGCGAATGGCTCCTGCACGACAACATCACCCCCGCAGAGAAGGCGGTGGAGATGATGTTCCGCTCCATGCCGGAGAACATGCGGCAGATCTTTTTCGCCGAATCATAGCGAAACAGAATCATGGTTGCACAGGTCGCCCGACGTCACAGATTGACGCCGGGCGATCCGTTATTTTACATATATTCTCGGACGAAATGTCGTTTAAACATGAGCTTATTCGACAAAATGCCGCCTGTCGTTACGGAAAAACCGGCCTGTGCTGACAAATCCGGTCGTTTGTAAATACAGAACACAAATAGCCTAAATTGTCGATTATCTTTTTCTCCTGTATCATGAAGTCAGAAAGTTAACAATCCGGTCGGGAGACAAAAAACCGGGTTGTTGCAAGGGAAAAACACGACTTTGAAAAAGGAGAGATCACGATGAACAAGTATCCGACCACCTTTACTCCTCTGAAGATCGGCAGCGTCACGCTGAAGAACCGCCTCGTGCAGGGCCCTGTCTCTGTCCCCACGGTGGACCTCACCGACAACCTCACGCCGGACGGCGCCGCGTTCCTCGTTGAGCGCGCCAAGGGCGGTTTCGGTCTCGTCATCCAGACCGCCGCATGGGCGGACATGGAAGTGGAGGGCCTCGGCCCCGGCTTCATGATGACCCCGCTGAGAAATCCCGCTGTGTTCATGAGCCGCTGCGGCGTGCTCACCGAGAAGGTCCACAGCTACGGCGCCAAGATCTTCTGCCAGGTCACGATGGGCATGGGCCGCAACGTGCCCGGCCTGAAGGCCGCGTCCCGCGTGCCGGACTTCTTCATGCCCGACCAGATGCATGAGGTGCTGACCGTCGAAGAGATCCAGAAGAAGATCGAGTACATGGCCCAGACCGCTGCGATGCTGAAGAACGCCGGTTATGACGGCGTTGAGGTTCACGCGATGCACTGGGGCTACCTGATCGACCAGTTCGCCATGGCGCTCACCAACCAGCGCGACGACCAGTACGGCGGCAGCCTCGAGAATCGCGTCCGCGTCTGCAAGGAAATCGTGGAGGCCATCAAGGCTGCATGCGGTCAGGACTTCCCTGTGACCATGAAGATGGGCCTGAAGAGCTTCATTAAGGGCTTCAATCAGCCCACGCTGGACGGCGAGGACGAAGCGGGCCGTACGCTGGAGGAGTCCATCGAGATCGCAAAGCTCCTCGAGAGCTATGGCTACGACGCCCTGCACGTCAACGCCGGTATCTATGACTCCTACTGGAAGGCCCTGCCCACCAGCTACGAGCCCAAGGGCAAGATCATGGAGCTCGCCAAGGAGCTCAAAAAGCACGTCTCCATCCCCGTCATCGTCTGCGGCCGCATGAACGACCCCGAGCTGATTGAGTCCGTCCTCGCCGACGGCCAGGTCGACGGCGTGGTTATGTCCCGCGGCGGCATCGCCGACGCCGATTTCCCGCATAAGATGGAAGCCGGCAGAATCGACGAGATCCGTCCCTGCCTTGCCTGCTCCGTGGGCTGCAACGGCCGCGCCATGATCACCGGCAAGCCCGCTTGCTGCGCGGTGAACCCGGCGGCCGGCCGCGAGGAGACCTACGCGCTCACCCCCGCCGTGAAGAAAAAGAAAGTCGTCGTGGTCGGCGGCGGCGCTGCCGGCATGGAGGCCGCCCGCGTTGCCAAGCTCCGTGGCCATGACGTGGAAGTTTACGAGAAGTCCGACGTGCTCGGCGGCCACCTGGTCCACACCGGCCAGCACGACTTCAAGCAGGAAGTCGCCGCGCTGAACAAGTGGTATCAGAAGCAGCTCGAGCTGCTGGGCGTGCCGGTGCACATGAACACCGCCGTCGATGCGGAGCTTCTCAAGTCCGTCAAACCCGACGCCGTCATCCTCGCCGTCGGTTCCTACGCCATCATGCCCAAGTGGCTCGAGGGCGTGGATCACGAAAAGTCCGTCTCCTGCATCGATGCGCTCATGGGCAACAAGCCCGTCGGAGAGAACGTCGTCATCGTCGGCGGCGGCATGACCGGCTGCGAGCTGGGCTATGACCTCGCCCGCGAGGGCAAGTAGGTGCAGATCTTCGAGATGGCGCCCGATATCCTCATGGCCGGACCTCCGATGCCCATGGCCAACGGCATGCACCTGCGCATGCTCCTGGGCGCAACGGGCGTGGAGCTCCTCACCAGCACGAAGATCGCCGCCATCAACGATGAGGGCGCCGTGGTCGAGACCGCGGACGGGGAGAAGAAGACCCTCCCCGCCGATACCGTCATCCTCGCGATGGGTCTCCGCCCGGAGAACAGTCTTGCCGCCGACCTTCGCGGCGAGGGCATGGAGATCTTCGAGATCGGCGACGGCCGCCAGGTCGTGAACATCATGAACGCCGTCTGGGACGGCTACGAGGTCGCCAGAAACCTCTAATTCAAACAACGAATCAAGGGGCTGCTTCGAGCAGCCCCGATGGAAAAACGAAAGGGGTGAGCGTCCGTGACGGATTTCTGGACACGGCAGCATGCAAAAAACTGCGCCTGCGGTGCCTGCAATCTTCCGAACCTGCTCGAGCTGCTGGGCGAGGGCAAGAAACGGGTCAATCTGATCGGCGGCTTTCTGGGCTCCGGCAAGACGACCATGGTCAACAACATCCTCTCTCAGCCCCTGAATCAGCGAATCGACGTGATCGTCAAGGAATTCGGCTCCATCTCGGTGGACGACAAGCTCATGAGCATCTCCAAGGATCGGATTCATCCCTTCACCGGCGCTGCCATGCACACCGATCAGCAGACCATGCTCATCAACTTCCTCGACGCCCTCTACGGCAAGAGCGAGCAGCATCCCTTCGACCATCTGCTCATCGAGGCCAGCGGCGCGGAGAGCGCAGAGCAGCTCCTGCAGATCTTTTACCTGCCCCGCACCCGGGACTGCTACGAGCTCGGCAGCTACATCTGCGTCGTGGACGGCGAGTTCGGCAGCCTGAACCTGCATGAATTTCGCATCGCCAGAGAGCAGACGGCCTTCGCCGACTTCCTGATCGTGAACAAATGCGATCGGGTGGGGAAAGAAGAGCTCGCCGCCCTCGAGCGGGAGCTTCGGATCATCAACCCCTTCGCGGAGATCATCGAGACCAGCTTCGGCGAGGTGGACGCCTCCGCCATCATCGTGCCGGACAGCGTCACACAGCTTCGCAGCATCGACTTTGACAGACAGGAGGATGAGACCGTGGAAGGATTTCAGTCCATCGCCATCCGCATCTCCGAGCCGCTGGACATGGAAAAGGTCAACGCCTGGATTCGTGAGACTTACGACCAATACGGCAAGAAGCTGCTGCGCGGCAAGGGTTACTTCAACATCGCCGGCAGCGACTATCGGTTCGACTTCCAGTCCGTCCGCACGAATTTCCATGCGAAGACCGAGGAAGAGTGGAACCCGGACGAAGAGAGAGAATCCGTCGTCGTCTTCATCGGCGCGGAGCTTCCGGACAAGGAACAGCTTGAGGCGGGGCTTCTGGCCTGCGCCGCGAGCGAGACAGAAAGGAAATCGGCATGAAATATAAAATCCTCGGCCAAAGCGGCCTGAAAGTTTCGCAGATGTGCCTCGGCGCCATGAACTGGGGCAGCGTGACCGTCGGCGGCTCCACCGATGAGGAGGCCAAAAGCTGCTTCGACGCCTTCGTGGCCGAGGGCGGCAACTTCTTCGACACCGCCAACATGTACCACTACGGCCACTCCTCCGAGCTTCTCGGCGACTTCATCCATTCCGAGCGCGACCGCTTTGTCATCGCCACGAAGTGCACCTTCCGCCCGCATCCGCTGGAGGTCAAATACCCCAACGATCCCAACGGCGCCGGCCACAACCGGAAGTATCTCGTGCGCGAGGTGGAGCGTGAGCTGCAGCGCCTCAAGACCGACTACATTGACGTCCTCTACCTCCACTCCTGGGATTTCTCCGTGCCCGTCAAAACCCTGATGCAGACGCTCAACGATCTCGTCCGATCCGGCAAGGTGCTGCATCTCGGCGCCACGAACGTGCCCGCTTACCTCGTCATGGAGGCGAACATGATCGCCCGCCAGTACGGCTGGGCGGAGTTCGACGCCTGTGAGTGCCAGTATAGCCTGCTCAGCCGCAGCATCGAGCGCGAGATCATCCCCATGTGCGACCATCTGGGACTCTCCGTCACGGTCTATGAGGGCCTCGCGGGCGGTCTGCTCTGCGGCGATGAGGAGGAGATCAAGCAGCGCTTCAACGGCACGGCCTATCCGCTGCCCTCCAAGCGCGAGCTCGCCCTCATGCACGAGGCGAGCGTTGCGGCCAAGGAAGTCGGCTGCTCGGTTCCGCAGGTGGCGCTGGCGTGGCTGCTCTCGAAGGGCGATAACATCATCCCGATCATCGGCGGGCGCATCGGCGCGCACGTCACGGATAACCTCGGCGCGCTGAACGTGCAGCTTCCGCAGGAGACGATCGACCGCCTGGACGAGGTCTCGGGCTATGAGATTGGCTTCCCGCAGGAGATGATCCGCGTCTGCGACGTCTGGGTCTATAACGGCCAGTTTGGCAACATCGAAATGGAAGTGCCCAAGTGGTACAGCATGAAGCGCACCAGAACCTCCATCGGAGATTTCGTAGATTAAAAGAAACACACAAACCGACATAAAACTGATTTTTGAAAAGGAGAGACTACCATGGCATCCAAGGTTTATTACATGAATGACCGCGCCACCCACGGCGGCGAAAGCGTTCCCTTCAAGGCTGTCAAGCTCCTGCGCGACGCAGGTCTGAGAGACATGGTCAAGCCCGGCGCCACCGTCGGCATCAAGATCCACACCGGCAACTACGGCAACAGCGCGAATCTGCGTCCCCAGTGGGTGCGCGCCATCGTGGAGGAAGTCCAGCGCATGGGCGCCAACCCTGTCATCGTGGAGACCAACCTGAACATCAACGCCATGGGCGGCGATCGTCAGGACACCAAACAGCACCGCAAGATCATCAACCGTCACGGCTTCAACGAGCAGACCATGGGCTGCCCCATCTGGCTGTGCGAAGGCCCCTTTGAGTTCGATGACGTCAAGTGCGAGGTTCCCCACGGCGTCTATCTGAACCACACCTTCACCCCCCGCCGCATGACGAAGCTCGACACGATCATCGTCGTCAGCCACTTCAAGGGCCACCTGCAGGGCACCTACGGCGGCGCCATCAAGAACATCGGCATCGGCATGGCCTCCAACCGCGGCAAGAGCGCCACGCACTTCCTGAACCACCCCGAGTTCGGTCTGCACTCCGGCGTTGTGAACCAGGAGGTCGCCCAGCAGATGATGCAGGCGCCCCACCCGAACTTCATCGACGGCATCATCAACAACTGCGCCTTCGACTGCTTCGAGGTCGTGGACGGCGAGTTCGTCTTCCACCGCGAGAAGTGCAAGGACTGCTCCGCCTGCTACTATCCCACCCTGTTCTCCGGCCTGATGCAGTTCAGCAACACCCTCATGACCACCACGCCCACCTGCATTGCCGACTCCTGTGCCGGCATCATGAACAAGCTGGGCAAGGAGAAGTTCATCTTCGTCAACTACGCCTACGACATCACCCCCAGCTGCGACTGCGACAACAAGCATGACGCCGCTGTCATCCCGAACATCGGCACCTTCGTCTCCAAGGACCCCGTGGCCGTGGATATGGCATGCCTGGAGGCCTGCGAGGCTGCCAGCGTCAACCCCGGCTCCGCCTTCGACGTGCCCGGTCTTGCCGAGCCCAACAGCGACCGCTTCACCCACGGCTCCAGCATGGCGCAGGTCAGCCAGTGGGCGCAGATTAACTCCGGCGTGTTCAACGGCATCGGCACCAGCGAATACGAGCTCGTCGAGTCCGAGCCGCTGAGCGAGGCCGAGGTCAGCAGCTGGATTCAGGACTATGACTTCACCAACCCCATCGGCAAGCGCTACCGCGATCAGATCCGCGCCTTCCACTTCGACACCGAAGGCCCCACCGCCGTCTCCGAGCCGAGACTCTCGATGGAGGAGCAGTATAAGCGCCCCGCCGGCCTCGTGAAGACCAGCAAGATCTCCGACGAACAGTAAGAAACGTTTCAGTATTCAGATACGATCCCCTTTTTCCCATTCTCCCAGCGTGCGGCGGCTGCGTCCGCCGCATGTGGGGGTGGGAGCCGAATTTTAAAAGGAGGTTCTATCATGGAACAGACCAAAAAAGCCGGAAGCTATGGCTATGTCATCGTCGCGTCCCTGTTCATTCAAATGTTCCTCGCCGGTGCGATCCTCACCACCGCCGGCATGTTCATCGTCCCCGTCACCACCGCGCTGAATCTCACGCAGGGCGTTTACATGCTCTATATGACCATCCAGTACGGCACAATGGCCGTCATGGGCATCTTCATGCCGAAGCTGCTTGGCAAGTTCAAGTTCGTCACGCTCAACCGCTGCGCCATCGTCATCATGGCCCTCGGCGCCTTCTGCATGGCGATGGCGAAGAACATCGCCCTCATCTATCTCGGCGGCGTGTTCCTCGGCGCGAGCATGGTCATCGTCACCTACCAGTCCGCCGGTATCCTGATCCCGCGCTTTTTCAAGGCGCGCGTCGGTGTCATGCTGGCGACCGCCACCATGGGCATGACGATTGCAGGCGCGATCATGAGCCCTGTGATCTCCAAGCTCCTCACGCATGAGACGGTGCTCGGCATGGAAGCCTGGCGCGGCATCTATGTGCTGCTGGGCGCGGCGCTGCTCATCCTCGGTCTCATCAACGCCATCGCGCTGCTGCGTGAAAACCCGAAGGACGGTCTGCGCATCGGCGAGGATGCGCTCGACGCCGCCGAAGGTCAGAGCGCGCAGGAGAGCCGCGGCATCATGAAGGAAAAGGCGATCAAGAGCGTCTCCTTCGTGTTCTTCATCCTCATGGTCATCACGTTCAACTTCGCAGCCCCCGTGCAGAGCTATCTGCCGGCCTACGCCGGCCTCTCCGAGGCGGCGCAGACCGCGTCGTTCGACGTCGTCGGCATTCTCGCCTCCGTCGTGCTCATCGCCTCCGTCATCGGCAACTATGCCATCGGCTTTGCCATCGACAAGGCCGGCGCCCGCGGCGGCGCGGTGCTCGCCGGTGTGTGCGGCGTGCTGGGCTTTCTCATCCTGCTGCTTGCAAAGAACAGCGCGGGCATGATGCTCGCGGGCGGCGCCCTCTTCGGTCTGTATTACCCGATCAGCGGTCTCATCATGCCGGCAATGCTCCTGAACATGTACGGAGATAAGGACTACAACCGCATCTTCCCCACGGCGGCAGCCTGGGGTCCCTGGTTCGGCGCGGTCGCCGCGTCCCTCTGGGGCTTCATCTACGACGCCACCGGCAGCTATGACACCGTGTTCGTCATCGCGCTCATCCTCTGCGCCGGCACGGCGATCTTCACGATCCTCGGCGTCAAGAGCAGCAAGAAACTCTGGAACTGATCTCTGTTGGCAAGCAGGGGAGCCTGCTCCTCTGCTTGTCTTTTTTGCAGATGCGTGTTAAGATTGTAACACATGGGAGGTGGGAAAACTTGACAGCATTTGACAGCAAAAGCAAGTTCGCCGAGGCATTGAAGACCTTGGCATCCAAAAAGACCATGGAGCGCATCACCACGGAAGAAATCGTCAAGACCGCGGGACTGTCCCGCCAGACGTTTTATAAGTTTTTCACGGACAAATACGATCTCGCGTTCTGGTGCTACCAGCGTGATATCGAGCCCTTCTATCAGCAGTATCAGGACGGAAAGATCTCCTTCCGGGATATGAACCGCGCCATGCTGCAGATGATGGTGGAGGAGAAGAGCTTCTACCGCAACGTCATGGACCGCTATGAGGTGCAGAACTCCTTCTTCCAGCAGTACCACAAATACAGCTATGAGACCACGCTCAGCTATTTCGGCCGCACCAGCACGAAGATGAAGGCGATCATTGATCTCTATAATTACGGCTGCAACCTCATGCTCATGAACTGGGTCACCGGCGGCATGAAGGAGGACGTCGATTTCATGCTCGATCTCTTCGACGAGGCAATGCCGGAGTGCATGAAGCACATTCAGGAATAACGGAAAAGAGAGGGAACCGCGATGAGTCAGAAAAGCATCATTGAGATATTGGAATCCGTCAGCCGCGGCGAGCTCACGCCGCACGACGCCGTCACGAAGCTGAAGCTTGAGCCCTTTCAGGATCTCGGCTTTGCCAAGATCGATCACCACCGCGAGCTGCGGCAGGGCGTCGCCGAGGTGATCTACGGCGCCGGCAAGACCGATGAGCACATCATCCGCATCATGTCCGCCATGCGCGAGCGCGGGCAGGAGACCATCATGGTCACGCGCATCTCGCAGGAAACCGCGGACGAGATCTCCAGGGTGCATCCGCTGAAGTACAACGCTCTCGCGAAGATCGGTCTGCTCGGCGAGCTGCCCGAGCCGGACGGGGACGGCACCATCGTCGTCGCCACCGGCGGCACGAGCGATATGCCCATCGCGGAGGAAGCCGCCCTCACGGCAGAGGCCCTCGGCAACAAGGTCACGCGGCTTTATGACGTCGGCGTCTCCGGCGTGCACCGCCTGCTGCACAACATGGAGCCCATCATGACGGCGCGCGTCATCGTCGCCGTCGCGGGCATGGAGGGCGCGCTGCCCTCCGTCATCGGCGGTCTCGCCGACTGCCCGGTCATCGCCGTTCCCACGAGCGTAGGATATGGCGCCTCCCTCGGCGGCATCGCGGCGCTTCTTTCGATGCTCAACTCCTGCGCCAGCGGTGTTTCCGTCGTGAATATCGACAACGGCTTCGGCGGCGGCTATCTCGCCCACATGATCAACCACCTGAGCAACAAGGATAAGTGATTTACCATGAAAACTTTG
The DNA here is from genome assembly GCA_045112425.1 of Oscillospiraceae bacterium. GTDB lineage: Bacteria > Bacillota > Clostridia > Oscillospirales > Oscillospiraceae > CAG-103. The sequence continues at coordinate 5,386 of JBGUHV010000219.1, read as the reverse complement.
TTTCTGGATGTTTCCACCGGCGTCGCGGGCGATATGCTCTCGGCGGCGGTGCTGGAGCTGTTTGACAACCGCGAGGAGATCGTTGCGTGCCTGAATGACATCGGCATCCCCGGCGTCGTCTTCCGCGCCGACAAGGTCAAGTCGTATGACATTGTCGGCACGCACATGACCGTCACGTGGCAGGGCGTCGAGGAGGAGCCCGGCTGTCAGCATCTGCACGATGCGCCGGAGCACCACCACCACGACCACCGCCATCTGTTCGACATTCAGAAGATTGTGGAAAAGCTCAATCTGCCGTATCGCGTCAAAACGCACGTGCGCGAGGTGTATTACCTCATCGCCGAGGCGGAGGCGAAGGTCCACGGCGAGCCCATGGAGCACATCCACTTCCACGAGCTGGGCACCATGGACGCGGTAGCGGACATCTCCGCCGCCTGCCTGATGATCGACCTGCTGCAGCCGGATCGGATTGTTGCCACGCCCATCTGCACGGGCTTCGGCTCGATCTGGTGCGCCCATGGCATCCTGCCTGTGCCGGCACCGGCCACGGCGGTGATCCTCGAGGGCGTTCCCAGCTTTGCCGGGGAGATCGAGGGCGAGCTCAGTACGCCCACCGGCACCGCGCTCATCCGCCACTTCACGCAGGATTATGCCCAGCAGCCGCCCATGGTCGTGGAAAACCGCGGCTACGGCATCGGCAAAAAAGACTTCGGCCGTCTCAGTGCCGTCCGCGCCAGCATCGGCGAAGCCGTTTGAATGGAATATCAGCAGAAAGCGACGTCGGAGCGTTTCGTCACGCTCCGACGTCGCTTTTATCTTTGGTGCTCTTTTCGGTACTGCCCCGGCGTCAATCCCGTCTGCTTCCGAAAGATGCAGGTGAAATAGCTCTGATCGCAGAACCGGAGCAGGGAGGCGATCTGCGGGATGCTGCGGTCGCTCGCGGCGAGCAGCTGCTTTGCCGCTTCGATGCGCGCGCCGGTCAGGTATTGGCGCATCGTCTGCCCGGTCAGAGCCTTGAACAGGCGGCTCAGATGATACGGGCTCACGCCCACCGCCCTCGCCACGTCCTCCGTGCGGATCTCCTGCGTCAGGTGCGTGGTGAGATACTGCTTCGCCTGCTCCACATGGACGTTCCCGGTGTCCTGCCGTTTCGTTTCGCGCACCATCTCGCCGAGGCGCATGGCCGCCTCGCTGACGATCGGCGGGATCTCGGCTGCGCTCTTGATCTGGCTGAGACGGCGCAGCGCGCGGTCGGCAGCGGCGTTTGCGTCCGGCGGATAGACCCCGCCCTGAATGGCCGCGATCATGAAGGTGTTCACCAGACTCACGGTCAGATATTCCAGCTGCTTTCGCTCATCCCGGGTGATGCGTCCGGAGGGAAAGCGCTCCAGCTGAAAGTGCAGCCGGTCGCGCAGCCGATCCGTCTCGCCGTTCTGCACCAGCAGAAACAGCGGATGCACCTCCCAGAAGCTGGTGTTCAGATAATTCTCTTCGGAGTCGCGCAGCAGCTGATGAACGGTATCCGGCATGGAATTCCCTCCCAAATAAGCAAAAATTCAATAAAAACAGCAAAATTATTATATCATTGCCTTTCCGGTTTTTCTATACTGAAATCAGAAAAATCAGGGAGGGAGCGCCATGAAAAAGCGGCTCTGGAAGATTATGCTGATCCTGCCTGCGGTTCTGCTTCTGGGGTATCTCGCGGTGCAGGGCTACATCGCCCTCGAAACGAAAAAGCGCGCGGACTCGCCGGGAAACGCCGCGGAATATGACGCAGATCGGCTGCAGAAGAACGAAGCCTCTGCGCTCGCCGGAAAGACCATCCTCTTTCTCGGCAGCAGCGTGACCGAGGGCGCGGCGGCGGAGGGGCAGTCCTTCGTGGAGCTGTTCGAGATGCTGGACGGCGTGAACGCGATCAAGGAGGCCAAAAGCGGCACGACGCTCGCGGACAAGCCCTCTCTGCCCGCGCTGCTGTTTTTCGGCAACGGCGACAGCTATGTGAAACGTCTCGGGCAGATTGACCCCGATGCGCAGGTCGACTGCGTGGTGGTGCAGCTTTCCACCAACGACGCCACCATGAAGCTCCCGCTGGGAGAGATCGGCGGCGGAGACGCCAAAACCGTTACCGGCGCGATGGAATGGATCATTCAGTATGCCCGGGAGACCTGGAGCTGCCCGGTGGTGTTCTATACCGGCTCGTACTACGACAGCGACGCCTATGCCGCCATGGTCGAGCGGCTGTATGCGCTGCGCGGAAAGTGGGATCTCGGTGTCATCGACCTCTATACCGACGAGGCGTTCAACGCCATTGACCCGGAAGCCTATGACTTTTATATGTACGATTCCATCCATCCGACGAAGGCGGGCTATCTCGAATGGTGGTTCCCGAAAATGGAAGCGGATCTCATCCGCATCCTCGGTGAAAAGGAGGCTTGACCCATGTCCAAACTCGGTGTTTTGCTCTGGCGATACGTTTTTGAATCCGGCGACGCGAAGCGTCTTGCCAAGCAGGTGCAGGATCTCAGCGATCTGCGCATCACCCGCGATCTTCCGTATCTCGACGACGGGGAGCAGGGGCATTTGTTCGACATTTACGAGCTGCCCGATCTGCCCGCCGACGCGCCGGTGCTCATCAACATCCATGGCGGCGGCCTTTTTGCCAGCTACAAGGAGGTCAACGTCAACTTCAACTACGAGTGGGCGCGGCTGGGCTGGCGGGTGGTCAGTCTCAGCTACCGCCGCATTCCGGAGACCACGCTCTGGCACCAGATCGACGATGTGATGGCGGCGCTGCGGCATCTGAACGCCCACGCGGCGGAATATCATCTGAATCGGAACCGCTGCGTCCTCGCCGGCGACTCCGCCGGGGCGCTGCTGAGCCTCTTTGCCATGAGCCTCAATGAGAGCGAGGCGCTTCAGCAGGCTTTCGGCATCGAAGGCGCGGGCTTTTCTTTCCGCGCGGCGGGGCTCATCTCCATCATGCTCGACACCCAGCGGCGCGATCTCATGCGCGCGATCAACAGCGTGGTCACCGATGAAAACGACCGGGGCAAGCCCTATGAACCATACCTGCTTGACCCGGCGCTGCTGCTGCGGGAAGCCAAGCTCCCGCCGCTCTTTCTCGTCACCAGCGCAGAGGATCTGATCGGCAAGGACACGCTGAAACTGGAGCGGCTCTTGACGGAAGCGGACGCGCCGCATACGCTCCTGAATTTCCCCAAGGGAGATGAGCGCAAGCTGCCGCATGTGTTCTCCGTCATGTACCCCATGTACCCGGAGAGCCGCGAGGTTTTTGCGAAAATGGACGCGTTTTTCAAGGAGGCGGTGTAATGGGAAAGAAATACTTTGCCTGGAGCTTTGACGACGGGCTGGAGCAGGACAAGAAGATCATCGAGATTCTGAAGGAATACGGCCTCGGCGCCACGTTCCACCTCAATTCCGGCCTGTTCGGTGACAAAACCTATGAGGGGCGCATCGGCAACCTCGGCATGACGGAAACGCCCGCCGCGTCCTTTGACCCCGGCGCCCGCCATCTACTGCCCTATGTGCCGCATTTTCGCATCCCGGCGGACGAGGTTCGCCAGGTCTACGAGGGCTTTGAGATCGCCTCTCACACCTGCGGTCATGTGAACCTTGCCAAATGCACGGAGGATGCGCGCCGCTCAGAGATCGCCGAGGACGTGAAAGCCCTGTCTGAAACCTTCGGACAGACCGTCACGGGCTTTGCCTACCCCTACGGCGTCGGCGCGAAGCAGAGCCGTGCCGCCCTGCAGGCAGCCGGCGTGCAGTATGCGAGACTCGCGACGAGCAAGCCCGGCTTTCGCTTCCCGGACGATCCGCTCCAAATGCCGCTCAGCTGCTGGCACATCTCCGGCAAGACCTTTGAGCGGCTGGATTCATTTTTCCGCATGGAGGCGGCGGAGGACCGGTTCTTCCTCATGTTCGCCCACGGCTATGAGTTCGACTTCGGCACCAAAGAGAGCAGCTGGGATAAGTTCCGCCGCATCTGCGAGGCGGTCGCGTCTCAGGACGACGTGATCGCCTGCTCCATCGGCGAGGCGCTTCGCCTGCACGGGGAGGGAGACGCATGAGTCCGCACTGGGCCATGATCTGGCATCAGGCCATGACGCGCTCGTTTTTAAGCGGAAAGGCCTTCGGCTGGAACAAAACCGTGGTGTTCACCATTCCGGCGCCGACGTCCGGCACGCAGCTGAGAGTGCGCTTTTCCAACCGATTCGGCAGTGAGCCGTATGAGATCGGCGCCATGCGCGTCTTCGCGGGCGGGCAGTCCTGCCCGGTCACGCTGCGCGGGCAGCAGGCGTTTCAGATCCCCGCCGGCGGCGTCACGCTCTCCGATCCCTGCGCGCTTTCGTTTCGGCGGGACGAGGAGCTGCAGGTTCGCCTGTATTACACCAGCGCCATTCTGGACAACAACATGATCGAGGAGGGCGCGACGCTCCTGCCCGGAAATCAGACCAGGGCCGCGGGCGATCTGCCGCAGCGCAAACCGCTGCTGGCAAAGCTGCTCGGCGCCTATAACGGCATCCCCGCCATCGAGGCCGTGGAGCTGCTCACGGCCGAGCCCGCCGGGGCCATCGTCGCCTTTGGCGACAGCATCACCGCCCTGAGCCAATGGACGAAGCCGCTGGCAAAGCGGCTCTCCGAGGCCTATCCGGGCGAATACGCGCTGCTCAATTCCGGCATTTCCGGCAACTGCCTGCTCTATGAGCCGGAGGGCGTCTTTGGCCCGGTGTTCGGCGACATGGGCACGGCGCGCTTTCAAAGAGATGTGCTGGAGATTCCGAATCTGCGCGCGGTCATCCTCGGCCTCGGCGTGAATGATGTGTCCTATTGGAACGAAAAGACCGCCGGACAGATCAGCCCTGAAGCCTATCAAAACGCGATCACCGCCATGGCCGACGCGTTGCACGCGCGCGGCGTGCGCGTTGTGATGCAGACCATCACGCCGCGCCTCGGCGTATCCTTCACGATGGGGAAATTCACGCCGGAGATGGAGCGGCTGCGCCTGCAGCTCAACGACTGGATTCGCACCGCCGGGATCTTTGACGATGTCTTCGATGCGGAGACTGTGGTGCGCGAGGAACGGTCGGACGGGTTTTATTTTGCCGAGGGGCTCCATCAGGGTGACCATCTGCACCCCAACGCCAAAGGCGGTCAGCTTCTTGCCGACGCCTATGATCTTGAAAAACTCACGGGAAAGGAAGCGTAAGCCATGCAGACGAAAGCAAGCGTTTCGGATGCCGTCACCGAACGGGAGCGGGCCAATCAGGCGCTGGCCTTTGAAGCCGCCGCCGAGGGCATTGTCCTGCTGGAAAACGACGGGGTGCTTCCGCTCCGGCCTTGCCCGCTCGCGCTCTTCGGCGCG
>JBGUHV010000218.1:0-6809 GCA_045112425.1 Oscillospiraceae bacterium | reverse complement strand
AAGCGGTCAAAGTCGATCCGGCCCTGCACCTTGACCCAGAGGCCGGCCTTGATCTCTTCCATGAATTCCTGATCCGCGTCGCCGGGGATGTATTTGGAGACGAGGACGGAGCCGGTATAGTCCGTCATCTTGAACGAGAGCACCGCGGCGCCGCGCTTGGCGAGCGTGCGGCTGTCATCGGCGAAAATCTCGCCCTCGACCGTGACGCCGCCGGATTCAAGCGTGAGCTCCTTCATGGGCGTGATGGCAGCGTTCGGGCGGATCGGGCGGCCCAGAATCGTCTTCTCGCGCGCCTTGTCCTCCTTGCTGCGCTCCGGCTCGGGGAAATCGGCGCGAAGCTCCGCCGCGGCGAGGCCGTAGCGCGAGGCGATGAGATCCTCGAGCTGCCGGAGCTCCGCCGGGGCGGGCATCTGCGGCAGCCACGCGCGGATGACCATGGTCATCGTCTCGCGAACGATGGTGACGCCGGAAACCGTCGCCTTGTCCAGACCGCCGCAGCTGTCGGCATAAATCGCGGCGTCCGGGAACATATCCAGAAAGGGAATTTTTTCTTCAGTCATTCAGATTCCTTCCTCAGTACGAATGAGGTTGATGAGTGCATCGCAGAGCTGATCGGCGGGAACCTTTCCGATCACCTCGCCTTTTTTGAAGAGCATGCCGCAGTCCTTGCCGCCGGCAATGCCGTAATCCGCCTCGCGCGCCTCGCCGGGGCCGTTGACGACGCAGCCCATGACGGCGACGGTGATATCGCGCTCGACGCCCTGCAGGCGCTGCTCCACCTCCTGAGCCAAACCGATCAGGTCAATCTGCGTGCGGCCGCAGGTCGGGCAGGAGACGAAACGCAGCCCCTCGGCGCGGCAGCCAGCCGCCTTGAGGATCGAAATGCCGGCGCGCACCTCCTCGGCAGGGTCCGCGGTGAGGGAGACGCGGATCGTGTCGCCGATACCCTCGCTCAGGAGCGTGCCGATGCCGACGGCGGAGCGGATGACGCCGTTGTAGGCCGTGCCGGTCTCGGTGACGCCGACGTGGAGCGGATACGGGAAGGTCTCGGCGGCGAGACGGTAGGCTGCGACCGTGAGCGGCACGGTGGAGCTCTTCATGGAGAGGGCGATATCGTCGAAGTCATAGCGGTGCAGGAGGTCGATATGACCCTGCGCGGATTCGACGAGCGCCTCGGCGGTCGGGTGGCCGTACTTTTCGAGCAGGCGCTTTTCCAGACTGCCGCCGTTGACGCCGATGCGGATCGGGATCTGCCGCGCCCTGCACGCCTCGGCGACCTTGCGCACGTTCTCGGCCTCGCCGATGTTGCCGGGGTTGATGCGGATCTTATGCACGCCCGCCTCCGCTGCGGCGAGGGCGAGTCGATAGTCAAAGTGAATGTCCGCGACGACCGGGATCGGCGACGCCTTGACGATTTCCGGCAGTGCGTCGGCTGCCTCTTTGTCCGGCACGGCGAGGCGGATGATCTCGCATCCGGCGGCATAGAGGCGCTTGATCTGGTCAATGGTCGCCTTCGCATTGGAGGTGCGGGTGTTGCACATCGACTGCACCGGAATGGGCGCGCCGTGGCCGATTTTTACACCGCCAACATCAATTTGCTTGGTTTCTGTATGTTTCATTTGTGTTCTCCTGAAAAAAGTGTGGAGTTAGGAGTTTGGAGTGTGGAGTTGTGGTGTCGCCTGACGGCGACGATAGTAAAAAAGCCGCTTCGCGTCAGAAACACTTTTAAACTCCACACTCCACACTTCACACTCCACACTCACATTTAGTTCATAATGATCCTAGCGATATCCTGATACATCACAAACGCCATGAGACCGAGCAATAGTACCATGCCCGCGGTGTGGATATAGCCCTCGTATTTGGGATCAATGCGGCGGCGCGTGATCGCCTCGATGATGGCCGTGACGATGAGAAGGAAGATGCGCCCGCCGTCCAGAGCCGGGATCGGAAGAAGGTTCATGACCGCGAGGTTCACGGAGATGAAGGCGATGAAATAGAAGATGTTGATGAGCGCGTCCGCGCGGGATTCGCTCGTCTCGCCGACGTCGTTGATCATGCTGACGATGCCGACCGGGCCGGAGAGATCCTTCACGCCGACAACGCCCGCGAACAAGTCGCGCAGAGAGCTGTAGACCATGCGGACGAAATCGAGCGCGCAGCGCCAGCTGTGGACAATGGTTCTGCCGAAGGTGGCGTCCACTGCCGAGAAGCGAAAGCCGATCAGCTCCTGCGACTCGCCCGGATAGAGCTGCCGCTCGAAGGTGATGCGGTCGAGGCGCACCTTCTCACCGCCGCGGATGAGCACGACGTCGTGCGTATCGCCGCCGCGGGCGAGATAGGTGCTCACGTTGCCGGGAAACCACGTGCGGTGGCCGTCGACGCTGTAAAACTCATCGCCGACCTGCAGCGTGCCGTTTTCCTCATACGGGCAGCCCTCGAAGAACGAGCCGATGACCGGCACGCTGAGCTTTCCCGCCGAGGAGAAGACGATGACGAGGAGGACAAGGCCGGTGAGAAAATTCATCGCCGCGCCGGCGACGAGGATAACAGCCCGCTTCCACGCCTTCTGATTCGTGAAGGCGCGGGGATCGTCCGGCAGCTCGCCGTCCTCGCCCGCCATGGCGCAGTAGCCGCCGAGCGGGATGGCGCGGAGGGCATAGAGGGTCTCCCCCTTCTGCTTCTTCCAGATGGCGGGGCCCATGCCGACAGCGAATTCGTCCACGCGCACACCGCACAGTTTCGCGGTGATGAAGTGGCCGAACTCGTGCAGAAGAATCATGATGAGAAATGCAACGATGGCAAGAACAATATACATGTGGGAATTCCTTTCGGAAAAGTGTGGAGTTTGGAGTGAAGGGATCGACTGGCGGCGATGATTGGAATTCAAATCGTTTGCGAAGCAAACACTTTTAAACTCCACACTCCACTCTCAACACTCCACACTTGATTATGCAAAGTAGTGATTCACAAACGCTCTGGCTTCTTTGTCTGCCTCCAAGATGGTCTGCAGATCGCTCGTCGGCACGCTGCCGATGGTTTCGACGGCGGCGGCGACGGAATCATAAATGTCGTTATAGCCGATCTCGTGTGCGAGGAACTTGTGCACGGCGACCTCGTTGGCCGCGTTCATGACGCTCGGCGCGGTGCCGCCGGTGCGGGCGCAGCGGATGGCGAGCGCGAGGCAGGGCAGCTTCTCAAAGTCCGGCGCAAAGAACTCAAGCGGGCGGGAAAGCTGCGTGAAGTCCAGACGGTCGCTGCGGCTCGGCCTGCGCTCCGGGTAGGTGAGCGCATACTGAATCGGCAGCCCCATGTCCGGCACGCCGAGCTGGGCAATGACCGTGCCGTCGACGAGCTCGACCATGGAGTGGACGACGCTCTCGGGGTGGATGAGCACCTCGATCTCATCGGGCGTGACGGAGAACAGATGCATGGCCTCGATGAATTCCAGACCCTTGTTCATCATGGTGGCGGAGTCGACGCTGATCTTCGCGCCCATGCTCCAGTTGGGATGGCGCACGGCCTGCTCGGGCGTGACGTCCTTCGTCTGCTCGCGCGTCCAGCCGCGGAACGGGCCGCCGGAGCCGGTGAGCAGGATCTTCCGAAGCTCGCCCTCGCGCCCTGTAAGGCACTGGAAGATGGCGCTGTGCTCGGAATCGACGGGCACAATCTCGGCGCCGCGCTCCTTCGCCTCGCGCATGACAATTTCACCAGCGCAGACGAGGGTCTCCTTGTTTGCGAGGGCAATGCGCTTGCCCTTGCGAATGGCCTCGAGCGTGGGCTTGAGACCGACTGCGCCGGACACCGCCGTGACGACGGTATCGGCCTCGGAGATGACAGCCGCCTCGACGAGCGCGTGCTCGCCGCCCCAGACCTTGATGTCCGTATCGGCAAGCGCGACGCGCAGCTCCTTCGCGGCCGCCTCGTCCGTGACGGCGACCAGAGCGGGATGCAGGCGGCGCGCCTGCTCTTCGGCAAGCTGGATGCTGCGGTTGGTGGAAATGGCCCGCACGGGCAGGCCGAGATGCTCCGCCACGGCGACGGTCTGGCGACCGATGCTGCCGGTGGAGCCGAGAATAGAGATAGAGCGTACCATAAAAGTCTATGCCTCGTTTTCTTTGAAATTACATGCCGAAGGCGGGAATCAGCAGCACCAGCAGCTCTAAGAGCGGCGCGCAGAAGATCGTGCTGTCGAACCGGTCGAGCATGCCGCCGTGGCCGGGGAGCAGGTTGGAATAATCCTTGACGCCGTGCTCGCGCTTAATCGCGGAGAAGGCGAGATCGCCGAGCTGGCCGGCAATGCTGCCGAGCACGCCGTAGACGATGAGCCAGCCGAACTTGACCCAGCAGCCGCAGAGCTTGAGCACCAGGCCGAAGAGCAGCACACCGACGATGGCGGCGAGAAGGCCGCCCACCGCGCCCTCGACGGATTTCTTCGGGCTGAGACGCGGGGCGAGCTTGCGCTTGCCCATAGCGTTGCCGACGAAGAAGGCGCCGGAGTCCGTGATCCAGACGATGACAAACGTGAGCAGGATGAAGGCGGGCTTCGGGCGGTTCATGCCGAGGCGCACGAGCGCGGAGAGCAGGATGGGCAGGATGACGCCCGCAAAGAGCACGACCGCGAGATCGGAAAACGGGAGGTTCTCCTCGCGGCGCTCGAGCGCGATCATCTTCTCCAGGAACATGACGAAGAACAGCGCATACATGGCCGCGCGCTCCGTGATGGTGGCATAGCCGAACACGGCGCCGAGCGGGATGGCAAACGCGGCGACGCCGGCATAGACGCCAAAACGTGAGCGAAAGCGCTCGCCGAGGACGGTGTGCGTCAGCTCCCAGGCGGAGAACGACGCCATGACGCCGACGACGATGGCCCAGCCCCAGAGCGGAGCGAAGAATATGACGGCCAGCAGAGCGGGAATGCCGATTCCGGCCACGATGAGTCTGTTTTTCATGAAATCTCAATCCTAACATTCTGAATTACCAAATCAAAGCCCAGCAAAGCGGGTTTGATTTGGAAAGGAGAAATGACATGCCCCGTCGATGAGGGTGCGCTCGCGCGCCCTCATGACGTTGGCGTGTCATTTGGACGCGACTCCGCCAAAACGGCGGTCTCGCCGCTGGAATTCGACGATGGCGGCGTCCATGTCGGCCTCGGTGAAGTCCGGCCAGAGGACGGGGGTGAAATAGAGCTCGCTGTAGGCGCCCTGCCACGGGAGATAGTTCGACAGGCGCTGCTCGCCGCTCGTGCGGATGATGAGATCCGGGTCGGGGATGGCAGCGGTATAGAGGAGGCTCGAGAAATAGTCCTCCGTGAGCTCCGGGGCCTCGCCGTTTTTATAAAGCTCGGCGTAGCGGCGCACGGCGTGGAGAATCTCGTCGCGCCCGCCGTAGTTGATGCAGAGGTTCAGCTGGCAGCCGTCATGATGGCTGCTCTCCTCTCGCGCGTCGCGCATGAGCTCCTGCAGGCGGGGGCTGAGCGCCGAGAGCTCGCCGAAGAAGTCCATGCGGATGCCGTCCTTCTTCATGACCTCGATGGCCTCGATGATATAGCGCTCGAAGATGTCCATGATCGTATGAACCTCATCGTCCGGGCGCTTCCAGTTCTCGGTGGAAAAGGCGTAGAGCGTGAGATACTCGATGCCGATGTCTTTGCAGTAATTGGCGATTTTGCGCACGGTCTCGGCGCCGACGGCGTGGCCGGCGGTGCGGGGCAGGCCGCGCTTTTTCGCCCAGCGGCCGTTGCCGTCGAGAATGATGGCAATGTGGCGCGGCAGGCGCTCGGGATCAAACGCAGGGGCGTCCTCCCCTGCCTTTTTCTTCTGAAAAATAGCCATAGATGACTCCTGTCAAACGACGCCGAAAAGGGGGATAGAAATCCCCCTTTTGCGTTCGGCGGTGTTATTTTCCAAGGGCAATGGCAGCGAGAGCAGCGGCCGGAACCGTGCCCTGCTGCAGGATGATCTTGCGCGACGTGGTGGCGCAGCCGTAGCCGGCGGCGGTCAGCATGCAGGCGAGGAAAAACAGGCAAACGCCCGTATCCCGCCGGAGCAGACCCCAGAGCATGCCCGCGCCCAGAAAGCCGTTATACAGCCCCTGATTGCCCGCCATGACGACGGTATCGCGGAAAAAGCCCTCGCGCGGCTCGGGGAAAAAGCTGGCGCCCTTTTCCTCCCAGTGACGCATTTCGATCAGAGCGATGAACAGGCTTTCCGCTGCGGCAAGCCCGGTGAAAAGCTTTCCGACGGTTTTCACAGCTCCATGAGCTCCTTTTCCTTGGCCTCGCCGATTTTTTCGACTTCCTTGATGAAGTCATCGGTGAGCTTCTGGAGATCCTTCTCGGCGATCTTGAGATCGTCCTCGGTGATCTCGGACTTTTTCTTCTCGGCCTTGAACTTATCCACGGCGTCGCGGCGGATGTTGCGCACGGCGACCTTGGCCTCCTCGGCGTACTTCTTGACCTGCTTGGCGAGCTCCTTGCGGCGCTCCTCGGTCAGCTGCGGGAAGATCAGGCGGATGGCGCGGCCGTCATTCTGCGGATTGATGCCGAGATCGGACGCGAGAATCGCCTTCTCAATGGACTTGAGGGCGGAGGCATCCCAGGGCTGGATCAGCAGGCTGCGGGGATCGGGAGAGCTGATGGAGGCGATCTGGTTGATGGGCGTGTCGGTGCCGTAATACTCGACGGTGATACGGTCAAGCACGGCGGGATTCGCCTTGCCGGCGCGGACGGCGGCCAGCTGCTCGGACAGGAACTCGCAGGTGCGCTTCATTTTGCGCTCAAATTCGGTGTATTCGAGAGACATGATGAT
>JBGUHV010000217.1:0-6752 GCA_045112425.1 Oscillospiraceae bacterium | reverse complement strand
TACTTTGTGTATTTCAAGATTTTGAAACAAAACCAGACGGAAAAGATGCCGGCAAGGTGTGTGCAGCGATTGGTTCAGCGGTTATCCAAAAAATCCGCGGAGTTCGGGCTCTAAATCCTTCGCGTTATAAATGAAAACCAAGGAGAAAAAGAATTATGAAAGTAACCGCCAGAATGACAACTCTTCTGAGATCTGTCCCGACAGCGGTCACGGTTGTTTTTTGTCTTGCCGTGATCGTTATGAACTTTTTGTCGCGCATCACGCTTGTGTCACTGCCGTGGCTTGCGCTGAACGCCGGGATTTTGGTCTCGTGGGTTGCCTTTTTGTTTATGGACGTCATCACCAAGCACTATGGCGCGTGGGCCGGAAACCTCCTGAGCCTCCTCGCCATCGGCGCGAATCTGCTCTGCAGCCTCATCTGCTTTGTCATCAGCCGGATCTGGCATCATCCGTCTCTCGATATGCTCCTCGGCGGCCAGTGGTCGATCCTGCTCGCGAGCACAATCGCCTATGTGATCTCCGCCCTCACGAACAACTATACGAACATCTTCATCGGCCGCCGCTTCACCGCCAATCCGGACGGCAGGCTCGCCTTCGCGGTCCGGTCGTTCGTGTCCACGTTTCTGTCTCAGATTCTCGATAACTTTCTGTTCGTCTTCCTTGCGTTCGTGGTATTTCCGCACATCCCCGGCGCGTTCCCCGTGCAGTGGACGGTTGAGCAGTGCATCGGCGCCTCCCTGCTGTGCGCGGTGTTCGAGCTGCTGAGCGAGGTCGTCTTCTCGCCCCTCGGCTACCACATCTCCCGCCGCTGGAAGCTGCAGGGCGTGGGGGAGGAGTATCTCTCCCGCTACTGCCCCAACGGCGTGCTCGGAGCCTAAGCCATGGAAGCACTTGAACGTCTCTCCGCCGCCGAACTCGGCCGCGAGATCCGCTCCGGGCACGTCACGCCCACTGAGACCGTGCAGTATTTTGCCGCCCGCATCGAGCGGAGAAACCCGAGTCTCAACGCCTTTGTCTATACGCGCGTGGAGGATGCGCTCGAGAGCGCAAAGCAGCTCGAGCAGCGCCTGCACGACGGCGAGAACCCCGGTTCCTTCGCGGGAGTGCCGTTCGCGCTCAAGGACTTTCTGCCCTCCAAGCGCGGCTGGACAAATTCCCACGGCGGCGTCCGCTCGCTGATTCGGGCCGATCCCTTCGACTCTGAGTTCTGCCGCGCCATGGAGCTTGCCGGCGGCGTCGCCCTCGGCAAGACGAACGCCCCGGCCTTCGCCTTTCGCGGCACCTGTGACAACAAGCTTTACGGCCCGACCTCCACGCCGTTTGACGTGCGGTATAACTCCGGCGGCTCCTCCGGCGGCAGCGCCGCCGCCGTGGCGGACGGCATGATCCCGATTGCCGAGGGCTCCGACGGGGGCGGCTCGATCCGCATCCCCGCCGCATGGTGCGGCTGCTTCGGCTTCAAGGCGTCCGTCGGCACGATCCCGAGCGTCTGCCGCCCCGACGCATGGGCGGCCACGCACCCTTATTGCTTCAACGGCGGCATTACCAAAACCGTGGAGGACAGCGCCATTCTCTTAAATTACATGGCGCGACATGACCCCCGCGATCCGCTGAGCCTTGATCACGGCGTGCGGGATTTCACGGCGCTCATGCGCAGATCCCTGCGCGGGTGGAAAATCGCCTACACGCCCGATTTCGGCGTTTTCCCCGTGGAGCGCGAGGTGCGCGAGACGGTTGAGCGCGCCGCCAAGCGTTTTGAGGAACTCGGCGCCATCGTCGAGCCGGTGGAGTTCCAATTCACCCAGAGCGCATATCAGCTCGCCGAGGCGTGGTGCCGGAGCATCTGCGTCGATACGGCCATCGAGCTCGCACTCGACCGTCAGCGCGGCTTCAATCTCGCGCGCGATCACCGCGATGAGCTGCCCGAGGAATTCATTTACTGGAACGAGCAGACCGCAAAGGGCGGCATCCTCGATTACTACGCCTTCAACCGCACCCGAACCGAACTCTTCGACGCCGTGCAGGACGTCTTCGAGCAGTATGATCTCATCCTCTCGCCCACGACGATCTGCCTTCCGGTGCCGAACGCCGCTGACCGCAATACGACCGGGCCGTTAGAAGTGAACGGCGTTCCCACCGAGCCGCTGATCGGCTTCTGCGAGACGTTCTTCTTCAACTTCACCGGCCACCCCGCGGCCTCCGTTCCAGCCGGACTCTCGAAAACCGGCCTGCCCGTCGGCATGCAGATCGCGGGCCGCCGCTTTCGCGACGAGGACGTCCTCGCCGCCGCCAAAGCCTTCGAGGATCTTCAGCCCTGGAACTACGACATCCCGCTCAGCCGCAAAATCTGACCGCACCACCAAGGGGCGGATATCATCCGCCCGCGCAGAACCATCTGAAAACAAAACCAAAGAGAGGCGAATTCGCACACAAGTCCGAATTCGCCCCTCTCTTTTTTATTCTTCTGTGATGATGCCGTCCATCTTTCGGTCGTGCTCGTCCGTATAGACCAGCTCCAGCCGCTGCGCCTCGAAGGCGACGGCGAAGATTGCCGCTTTTTTGCACCGCGGCAGATACCGGTCATAATACCCCGCGCCCATGCCGACGCGGTTTCCGGCTCCGTCAAACCCCGCGCAGGGGCAGAGAACGAGGTCAATCTCCTCCGGCGGCACAAATTCGCTCTGTGCCGGATCCGGTTCCCGAATCCCGAAGGCGCCGGTTTTCCACGCGCCGGGAACGTAGGCGTCCATTTCCGTTTTGCTCCGGCAATACGGATAGCAAAACCGCTTGTCGTCCGCCGTCAACTCCGCGAGATCGACCTCAGCGCCGACGGCGGAATAGATCATCACGGTCCTCGCGTTCTTGTACTCGGGCAATCTGCGCACGGCCTCGACAATCCGTTCGGATTTCTCCGCGCGTGCGGCGGGGGAGAGCCCCTCGCGTCCGGCGATCGCGGTTTTGCGCTGATGGCTTTTGATCGCCTTCGGAAACGCCGTGCGGATCGCGCCCGCGAGATAGAGCGAGCCGAAGGCCACCACCGGCGCGCTGCTCTCGAGAGCCAGCCGAATTCCGTCCGGAATGTCCGCTGCCGCCTCGGCCTCGCCGCCCTTGGCGCGGATCGCCTCGCACAGCGCCTCGGCAGAGAGCGCGCGGGGATTGTCCGGAGTCAAACAGATGAATTTCCGCCCGAGCTGCAGCACGGTCTCGAGCATGGCGTCAAAATCCTTGTCCGCGAGCACGCCCATCAGAAACACGGGCTTCTCGCCCGGGAGATACTTTTCCACGCACCCCGCGAGCGCCTCGGCGCACTGCGGGTTGTGCCCGCCGTCGAGCAGAAACAGGGGAGACCGATGCAAAACCTCAAACCGTGCGGGCCACTTTGTCGCGGCAAGCCCGCGACGCACGGCCTCGTCTGCGATCCGCCAGCCCCTTGCCCGCAGCGTGTCTACAACCGTCAGCGCCATGGCGGCGTTGTTCAGCTGATGCGCCCCGAGCAGGGGAATCTGCAGGCCTTTTTGGTTTACATAATCAAATACCTGCCCGTCCAGACTGTCCGAGACGGGCCGAATCGCGTCAAAATCCGCCCAGATGAGCGGCGCTTCCTGCTCGCGGCAGATGCCTTCGATTACGTCCGTGACCTCCTGCGCGTTCGGATAGGCGACCACGCTGCAGCCGCGCTTGATGATGCCGCCCTTCGTTGCGGCGATCTCCCCGAGTGTATGACCGAGATACTCCGTGTGCTCGAGCGCGAGGTTCGTGATCACGGCGACCTCCGGCGCATCGATTGCGTTCGTGGAGTCGAGCGCGCCGCCCATGCCGACCTCGAGCACGACGATCTCGCAGCCGGCATCTAAGAAATACTGCATCGCAATCGCCGTCACAAGCTCAAACTGGCTCGGGTGATCCTCCATCCCGTCGGCAATCGCCCTCACGCGCTCGGTCAGTCGCGCGAGCGTCTCGCCCGGAATGTTCTCGCCGTTTACGCGCATGCGCTCGCAGAATTCCTGAATGTACGGCGAGGTGTAAAGCCCCGTGCGGTATCCCGCCGCGCGCAGAATGCTCTCCAGCATGGCGCAGGTGCTGCCTTTGCCGTTGCTGCCTGCAACGTGCACGAATTTCAGCCGCTTCTGCGGATCGCCGAGCTTTGCTAAGAGCTCTTTCGTCCGCCCGAGGCCGAGCCGCGTCGTGCTCCAGGTATAGTTTTCAATGTAAGCAATGGCTTCCTGTGCCGTCATGTCGTTCTTCTCTCCGCTTCCTGAATCGTTTTCGCAATCAGCGGGATCACGACGAGCTGCACCGCCGTCACGATTCCCGCCTGCACCAGCCGCGTGACGAGCGTCGGCACATAGGGCATGCCATAGAGGATATGCAGCCAGAAGGTGTTGAGCCCGAGACTCAAAAGCGTTTGCTGCAGCACCACAGCGAGCGCCACACGCGGCAGCGGCTGGCTCTTGTGCAGCAGCAGCCCGTAGAGCAGGCCGGTGAGCGCCGCCGTGAGCGTAAAGCCAGGGAAATACGGCCCGACGGGGAAGAGAAACGCCCCAAGCACGTCCGCGAGGATGCTGATGATCACCGCCGGCGCCGGCCCGTAGAGCACCGCCGCCACAACAATCGGGATGAAGTCGAGACTGATCTTGATGCTCTGCGTCGGCCGGATCGTGCCGAAGCGCGCGATGATGACCTCGAGTGCGACAAGGATGCTCATGACTGCAAGCATCTTGGTGGAAAATTTGTTCTTCATAAAAGCAACGACGCCCCTTTCGTGACGCGTGCCACGGAAGGAGCGAGCGCTCTTTTTTGTGGCAGCGGATGCGAACCGACACCGCGCACGCAGTGCGTGCTTCGTCCGCGGGCAACTTCCCATCCCGCAGCACTTGACGCGTCGATTCTACTCTGACCAATGATTGTTACGGCTGTATTATATCCTAATTTCCAACTTTTGCAAGCCTTTTTTCTGCAGCCTCGATCACGTGCTTGCAGAGCACCGCCGTCGTCACCGCGCCGACGCCGCTCGGCACCGGGGAGATCGCCCGCACGAGCGGCTCCACGTCGTTGAACAGCACGTCGCCGCAGACGCCGCCGTCCGGCGCTGCGTTGATGCCGACGTCGATGACGACCTGATTTTGGTTAACATAATCTTTTGTCACCGCCCCGGCGTGACCGGAGGCGACCACGAGAATCTCCGCCTCGCGGCAGACGGCGGGGAGATCCTTCGTGTGCGTGTGGCACATGGTGAGCGTGGCGTTTCGTGCCAGCAGCATCATCGCCGCCGGGCGTCCGATCACGAGGCTGCGCCCGATCACCGCCGTGCGTGCGCCGTCTATCTCGACGCCGTAGTGATCCAGAAGTTCCACCACGCTCTGCGCCGTGCAGGGGGCGAAGCCCTCGCCGCTGCGCGTGAAGACTGTCGTCAGGCTCGTAAAGGTCATCCCGTCTACGTCCTTGACGGGGGAGAGCGCCTCGCAGATTGCCCGCTCGTTTAAGTGCTTCGGCAGCGGGCGGAACATGAGGCAGCCGTGGATCGTGTCGTCCAAGTTGATGCGCTGAAGCTCGCGGATCACGTCCGCTTCCGCGCAGTCGGCGGGCAGCACGGTGATCTCCGTCTCGATGCCGACCGATGCGCACCGGCGCTGCGCCGCGCGCTCATAGGCCACGTCGTCCGTCCGTTCCCCGATGCGCAGCATCTGAAGCTTCGGCGCGACGTCCTGTGCTTTCAGCGCCTCGGCGCGTTCGATTAAGTTTTCCGTGATGGCCGCCGCAACCGGCGCGCCCTTCAGCAGTTGTGCCATGTCAATCCCTCATCCCGTAAAGCCCGCGTTTTCCCGCACGGGGCAGTCCAAAAACAGCCGCGTCACCGCGTTTTCATAGTCCGCAAGATTCTGCGCCCGGCGAATCAGCTTGAGCGGCTTTTCCGCGCCTTCAAAGCTGCAGCCGAAATAGCGCCATGCCTCCTTCATGCGAAAGAGCAGCGCGCGCCGATCCGGAATGCGTTCGCTCGTGCGCCGGAAAAGCTCGTCGTGGAACGCTCTCATTTTCTCCGCGGTCGGTTTCTGCCCCGTTTTGAGTTCCTCAATGAGCCCCGGGTTCGCGGCGAGCCCGCGCCCGAGCATCAGGCGCTCCACGCCCGGCAACCGCTCCGTGAAGCGGCGCACGTCCGCAGCAGAGAAGAGATCGCCGTTGTAGGTCACCGGCGCCCTGCTGTGCGAGAGGGCATAGGCAAACAGCTCCAGATTCGGGTGGTTTCTGTACTGATCCGCCTGCACGCGCGGGTGCACGATCAGCGTTTTGATCGGATAGTCGTTGTAAAGCTCCAGAATCGGCGGAAATTCCTCCGGCGACTCCATGCCGAGCCGGGTTTTGATGCTGATCGGCAGGGGAGAGAGATCGAAGATCCCGTCGAGCATCCGCCGGAGCAGGTCGCGCTCGGCGAGCAGCCCCGCGCCCTTTTTCTTCGTCACGACCGTGCCGGAGGGGCAGCCGAGGTTCAGGTTCACCTCGTCGTAGCCGAGGTCGGCGAGCGCGCGCGTCATCCAGAGAAAATCGTTCGGCTCGTGCCCCATCAGCTGCGGCACGACGCGGATGCCCTCGTTGTGGCTCGGCTCCACCTCCCGCAGCTCCCGCGCGGCCAGCACGCGGCTCGCCGTCGGGGAGAGAAACGGCGTGTAGTAGCAGTCGGCGGCGGCAAAGTGCAGCCGCTGCGCCTGCCGAAACAGATCGCCTGTAACCCCCTCCATGGGGGCGCATTCATAAAT
>JBGUHV010000216.1:0-2453 GCA_045112425.1 Oscillospiraceae bacterium | reverse complement strand
CTTCAGCCGGGCGGATAGAATATTTGCCGCCTCGCCCTTGATGCGGCAGGCGTTGTAGAACTTGTGGAAGGCGGCGGCCAGCTCCGTGAGATAGCGGTTGATGAAGCTGGGGTCATAATTCCCGGCCAGCGAAAGACACAATGCCCGGCCAGATGTTGTCATAATTCACGGCCAGTTGGCGGCCAAACCTCTATAATGGAGGTACCTTTTCTTCGGAAGAGGAATCCATTTTGAGGAGGTTCGCATATGGACTACAAGAGAGTGCTCATCCTCCATTTCACCAATGGAATGAGCAGCAGGGAAATCTCCGAGACCACTGGTGACGGGAAAACCACGGTCAACGAGTTTCTGAAACGCTTCAGGGAGTGCGAGGAGCTGTCGTATCCCCTGCCGGAAGAGGTCACCAACGAATTCATCGCAGGCCGCCTGTACAAGAAGGCCGGAAACCTTGTCAATTCTGAACTCTACAGGGATTTTAACCCGGAAGAAATCCACCGTGCGCTGGCAAAGAAGGGCGAGACGCTCAAGCACCTGTGGAAGAAGTACAATGCAGTCGGAACGGTGAACGGCCGGAAGCCGCTGAGCTACAGGCAGTTTTGTCGGCGCTACACCACCTGGCTCGACAGTACTAAGGTAACCTTCCACATTCAGCGGATTCCCGGCATCAATCTTGAGCTGGACTTTGCCGGTAAAACCTTGTGTATCCATGATCGCCGCGAGCCGGAGACGACGACCAAAGTGACCATCTTCGTGGCCACGCTGTCGTTCAGCGATTACTTCTACATCGAAGGGATGACCTGCTGCGACATCAGCAACTGGATTCGTGTCAACAACAACGCTGTTTCCTATTTCGGCGGGATCACCCAGACGGTCACACCCGACAACTGCAAGGTTGCCGTCACCGAAAACAAGGACTGGATCAACCCCAGCGTGAACAAAGACTTTCAGGCCTGGGCAGAACACAACGGCACCGTCATTATGCCTGCCAAGGTACGCAAGCCGCGCTGGAAGCCGAATGTGGAAGGCCACGTGAAGATCGTCACCATGCACATTCTGGTTGAGATGGAGGAGATGACTTTCTACTCCCTCGACGAGT
Organism: Oscillospiraceae bacterium; assembly: GCA_045112425.1. GTDB lineage: Bacteria > Bacillota > Clostridia > Oscillospirales > Oscillospiraceae > CAG-103. The sequence goes on along the minus strand of JBGUHV010000216.1, from coordinate 1,357 downwards.
TGAACGCAGAGCTTTGGAAGCGGATGGAGCAGGAGAACCGTGAAAACTTTCAGGGTCTCAGCTATTCCCGTCGTGATCTTTTCGAATCCGAGGAAAAGGATGCTCTGCTTCCGCTGCCGGATACGCAGTATGAATATCTGGAGAGGAAAAGCGTCAAGGTCGGTCCGGACTTCTCTTTTACCTTTGACAAGGTTCACTACTCCATGCCCCGCAAATATCTCAAAAAGACGCTTGAGATTCGCGCCGGCGCCACAAAGATCTATGTGTACAACGAGAATGGCGATCTCGTGCGTACTCACGAAAGGAGCTATACGCCGAAAAGCTGGGTAGTAATCCCGTCGGACATGCCCAAGGAGTACAGCGATTACGGCTACTGGAACAAGCCGTACTTCCTGGCAAAGGCTGAGAGCATTGGACCTGAGACGAAAATCCTCATTGAGCGCGTCATTGAGAAGTTTCAGTATCCTGTGCAGTCTTTCCGCAGTTGTTTTGGGATTCTGCGCTACGCAGAAAAGTATGGAAAGCTTGCACTGGAGGAATGTGTATATTTCGCACCGAAAGCCGAAGCTGCACGGAGTTTTAGCCAAACCTTCGCGCAGTTTTAGCCGAGGTGTCACGGAGTAGAGCCGAAGTCTTGTATAATAGGCACAGCACGCTTGTTGCGTGACTACTATACAAGGGGGTCTACAAAATGAGTCAAGTAGACTATCTGGAGATTCTGCGATTGCGGTCGCTTCGGTACAGCAAGAACAGCATCTCCGCAAGCGTTCACAGCTCTCATCATACAGTGGAGGATGTACTCGCCGCTGCGGACGCAAAGAGCATTGTCTGGCCAATCGACGACGATGTTACGAATGCCGAGCTGGAGCTGCTGCTCTTTCCGGACAAATACAGGTACGTTTCCCTGTATATTGAGCCGGATTACCAGTACATCCATGAAGAGCTCGCCAAGAAGGGCGTAACGCTCACGCTGCTGTGGGAAGAGTACTGCCAGAAGATCCGGGCTGCCGGCGGCGTTCCGTACATGTACACGCAGTTCTGTGAGAAGTACCGCCGCTGGGCTCGTGTGACGAAGGCCACCATGCGCATCTCCCACAAGCCGGGAGACGCCATGCAGGTGGACTGGGCCGGAGATCCGCTGTACATTACAGATCCCGTTACCGGCGAGCTTGAGGCCGTCCCCATCTTCGTGGCCGTCCTACCCTGCAGCTGGTATACCTACGCGGAAGCCTGCCGTGACATGAAGCAGGAGCGCTGGCTTCTGTGCCACGTACACGCTTTTTCGTATTTCGGCGGCGTTCCCCGGCTGCTCATTTCGGATAACTGCAAGACGGCAACGACGGCCAACACCCGGTAC
>JBGUHV010000215.1:0-5768 GCA_045112425.1 Oscillospiraceae bacterium | reverse complement strand
TCTCAGCTCGGAGCTCCTCGGCCTTCACATCCTGCGCGCGCATTCGCTCGGCGCAGGCCTCGGACGCGGCATAGAGCCGATCCAGCTCCGCCTGCGCGCCGGCAAGGTTCTCCTGCGCGGCGGCATAGTCGCGCTGGACGGTCTCATTCTGCTCCTTGAGGCGGTCGAGCGTCTCCATCCAGACGGAGACCTCAAGATCCTTGAGCTCGGCTCTCAGATCGAGATACCTGCGCGCGGCCTCGCTCTGGCGGCGGAGGGGCTCAATCTGCAGCTCCAGCTCATCGACCTTGTCGTTGATGCGCAGGAGGTTTTCCTCCGTGCGCTGGAGCTTGCGCTCGCTTTCCTCCTTGCGGTAGCGAAAGCGCGAGATGCCCGCGGCCTCCTCGAAGATCTCGCGGCGCTCGCCGGACTTGCCGGAGACGATCTCGGCGATGCGGCCCTGACCAATGATGGAATAGCCGTCGCGGCCGAGGCCGGTGTCCATCAGGAGCTCGTGGATATCCTTGAGCCTGCAGGCCTCGCGGTTGATATAGTATTCACTTTCTCCCCCGCGGTAGTAGCGCCGGGTGATGGTGACCTCCTCGTGATCGACGGGCAGGAGTCCCGCGCTGTTGTCCAGCACGAGCGACACCTGCGCAAAGCCGAGCTTGCCGCGCTTTTCCGTGCCGCCGAAAATGACGTCCTCCATCTTGCCGCCGCGGAGCGTGCGCGTGCGCTGCTCGCCCATGACCCAGAGGATCGCGTCCGACAGATTGGACTTGCCGGAGCCGTTCGGGCCGACGATGGCGGTGATGTCCTGATCGAAGGTCAGGCGGGTCTTGTCGGGAAACGACTTGAACCCCTGCATTTCCAAAGCTTTTAAGTACAAAAGAATCCCTCAACTATTTCTTTTATTTCGCACAAAAATACAGAATACATTATACATGGTATTTCGACGCATTGCAACGAAAGAATTGACAAAAAAAGTCCGCCGGAGCGGCGGTTTTTTCACGCGGGAGACAGCGGAACACGGCGCGATGTGGGCATCGCGCCCTACGCAGTGCGACAAAAAGAGGCAGCCGGTTGGCTGCCTCTTTTGGGGATTGTTTTCGATTAGAACTGCTCGTTTGCCTTCTTCTGGTACATGGCATAGCGGGCGGCGCACTGCTCCTCGGCCTCGGCGAAGAGCTTCTCGGCGATCTCAGGGAAGGTGCGCACCAGGCCGGCGAAGCGGTTTTCGCCCATCATGAACTCGCGCAGCTTGCCGTTCGGCTCCTTGGAGTCGAGCAGGAAGGGATTCTTGCCCTCCTTCGCGAGCTCGGGATTATAGCGGAAGAGGGGCCAGTAGCCGCACTCGACGGCAAGCTTCTCCTCCTCGATGCTCTTGCCCATGCCCTTGACCACGCCGTGGTTGATGCAGGGCGCGTAGGCAATGACGATGGAGGGGCCTTCATACGCCGCGGCCTCCTTGAGGCACTTGATGAGGTGCTCGGGGTTGGCGCCGAGGGCGACGTGGGCGACGTAGATATAGCCGTAGGTGCTGAGCATGAGACCCAGATCCTTCTTCGGCGTGGCCTTGCCGGCGGCGGCGAACTGCGCGCTCGCGCCGACAGGCGTGGCCTTGGAGGCCTGTCCGCCGGTGTTGGAATAGACCTCGGTATCGACGACGAGGACGTTGACGTTCGCGCCGGAGGCGAGGACGTGATCCAGACCGCCGAAGCCGATGTCATAGGCCCAGCCGTCGCCGCCGTACATCCAGATGGCCTTGCGGGTGAGCTGGTCAGTGTGCTTGCGGACGAAGGTGACCTTGGGGCCGTCCTCCGTGTTCTTCGCGAGGGCATCGCGCACGGCGTCGGAGAGTTCGACCGTTTTCTCCTCGACGTTGCCCTCCGCGATCCACGCCTCGAGCGCGGCCTTCAGATCGGCGTCCTGCGTCTCCTCGAGGGCGAGCTTGGCATGGTCGACGAGCTGGGCGCGGAGCTGATCGATGCTCAGGCGCATGCCGAGGGCGAACTCGGCGTTGTTCTCAAAGAGGGAGTTCGAGAAGGCGGGGCCGTGGCCGCGGCGATCCTTCGCCTGCGGGAAGGTCGGCGCGAAGAAGCCGACAGCCTGCGTGCAGCCGGTGGCGTTGGCGACGAACATACGGGAGCCGAACAGCTGCGTCAGGAGCTTGATATACGGCGTTTCGCCGCAGCCGGGGCAGGCGCCGGAGAACTCATAGAGCGGCTGCTCGTACTGGCTGCCCTTGGAGGAGAAGCGGTTCATCGGGTTGGGCTTGTCGGAGAGCTTCTCAAGGCAGTAATCCCAGTTGGCCTGCTCGGCGACCTGATCGTCGAGATGCGCCATATCGAGTGCGCCGACCGGGCAGACATTGGCGCAGGAGCGGCAGCCCTGGCAGTCCATGACGTCGACCTGAATGCGGAAGCGCAGGCCCTCGAAGCCCTTGCCCTTGGCCTCCTTCGTGGCGCAGGGCGCCTCGGCAGCCTCGGCCTCGGTGAAGAGGAAGGGGCGGATGGCCGCGTGCGGGCAGACGAGCGAGCACTTGTTGCAGCCGATGCACTTATCGATGTTCCAGACGGGGACGTTGTCGGCCACGCCGCGCTTTTCGTACTTGGACATGTTGATAGGCATGACGCCGTCGGCATAGTCCTTGAAGGCGCTGACGGGGATCTCGTCGCCCTTGGCGGCGTTGATCGGCAGGAGGACGGTCTTGACATATTCGGGCAGGCTCTCGTCGACGACGACTTCCTCATCCGCGAGATCCTTCCACTCGGGCTTGACGGCGATCTCGGTCACGGCGTTGAGGCCCTGCTCGATGGCCTGGAAGTTCATCTGCACGACCTTCTCGCCCTTCTTGGAGAAGCTCTTGACGGCAGCGTCCTTCATGTGCTGCTCGGCCTCTTCGATCGGGAGCACGCCGGAGAGCTTGAAGAAGGCGGCCTGCAGGACGGTGCTGGTGCGGTTGCCCAGACCGATCTGCTCGGCGATGTCGGTCGCGTCGATGGTGTAGAACTTGATGCCGCGCTCGGCCAGCAGACGCTTGGCGCGGTTCGGGAGATTGCGCTCGAGCTCCTCGCCCTTCCAGCGGGTGTTCAGCAGGAACGTGCCGCCGGGCTTGATCTCGCTCACCATGTCGAAATTGTGGACATAGCTCTGCTTATGGCAGGCGAGGAAGTCCGCCATCGTGACATAATAGGTGCTGCGGATGGGCTCATGGCCGAAGCGCAGGTGGCTGCGGGTGATGCCGCCGGACTTCTTGGCGTCATACTGGAAATAGGCCTGCACGTACTGATCGGTGTTGTCGCCGATGATCTTGCAGGAGTTCTTGTTCGCGCCGACGGTGCCGTCCGCGCCGAGGCCCCAGAACTTGCAGGAGATGATGGATTTGCCGGCGGTCACGATGTTCTCGCCCACGGGCAGCGAGGTGTGGGTCACATCGTCGTTGATGCCGACGGTGAAGTGGTTCTTCTGCGCGCCGAGCATATTGTCGAACACGGCCTTCATCTGGGCGGGGGTGACGTCCTTGGAGCTCAGGCCGTAGCGGCCGCCGAGGATCTTCGCGTGGCGGTCAGACTCGGCAAAGGCGGCGCAGACGTCCTCATACAGCGGCTCGCCGATGGAGCCGGGCTCCTTGGTGCGGTCGAGGACGGAAATGCACTTGACCGTCTCGGGGATGGCGGCGAGCAGGTGCTTGACCGAGAACGGACGATAGAGGTGCACCTGCACGGCGCCAACCTTCTCACCGCGCTCGTTGAGGTAGGCCACGACCTCCTGCAGCGTCTCGCAGACGGAGCCCATGGCGATGATGATGCGCTCGGCGTCAGGCGCGCCGTAATAGTTGAAGAGCTGATAATTGCGGCCGGTGAGGGCGTTGATCTTCGCCATCTGCGCCTCGACGACCTCGGGAAAGGCGTTATAGACCGGGTTGCAGGCCTCGCGGTGCTGGAAGAAGACGTCGTCATTCTCGCCGGTGTGGCGGATGGTGGGGTGCTCCGGGTTCAGCGCGCGGGCGCGGAAGCGCTCGATGGCGTCCCAGTCGACGAGCTGCTTGAGATCGTCATAGTCGAGCACCTCGATCTTCTGGATCTCATGGCTGGTGCGGAAGCCGTCGAAGAAGTGCTGCACGGGCACGCGGCCGGCGATGGCGCTCAGATGCGCCGTGGCGCCGAGATCCATGGCCTCCTGCACGCTGGAGGACGCGAGCTGCGCCCAGCCGGTCTGGCGGCAGGCCATGACGTCCTGATGATCGCCGAAGATGGAGACGCAGTCCGTGCCGACGGTACGGGCGGCGACGTGCATGACGGCGGGCAGGAGCAGGCCGGCGATGCGATACATCGGCGGGATCATGAGCATGAGGCCCTGCGAGGAGGTGTACGTTGCGGCGAGAGAGCCGGCCTCGAGCGCGCCCTGCATGGCGGCGCAGGCGGCGAACTCCGCCTGCATCTCCATGAGCTTGACGGGGCGGCCGAAGATGTTCTTCTTCCCGTGGGCGGCCCACTGGTCGGTGTGGTCGGCCATCGGGCTCGACGGGGTGATCGGATAGATGGTGGACACTTCCGTGAAGGCATAGGCGGCGTAGGACGCAGCCTCGTTGCCGTCCATGGATTTGAATACTTTGTTCTTGGCCATGGCAAAGAACCTCCCATAAAAAATTCCCATGTTTTCAGTGTGGTTTTTGTGCACTGTTCTGACAGAATTGTACCACTTTGCGCACGATACTGTCTAACTTTACCGAATGGGTTACCCTCGGTAAACAATTTGAATTTTTCAAAATAAAACTTCCGCAAAAAACGGAGAAATTCGTTTTTTGCGGAAGTTATTGCACTTTTTTTATTCAGAATTGATTTTCTTTCATCTTGGAAAATGCGCGGTGGTTGAGACAATTCGCCTCGCAGAAATCGATGTGCTCATCCATGACCTGACGCGCCAGCGACGGGAAGCCCATGCGGATGGCGTTGACAATCGCATCGTGCTGCGAGCAGATGCGCTGCAGATCCTCGCGCTTGCGCGCGGCGGCGAGGTATTCGCAGGTGCGCACGGAGAGATAGTTGAGCTTTTTGTCGATGGTGTGGTACATGTTCGTGAGATAGGGGTTCTGCGTGGCGTTCACCATCTCGGTGTGGAAGGCGCGGTCGGCCTCGGCGTCGAGCCAGGCGGAGCGCCCCTCGAGATATTCGTGCATCGCGGCGCGAAAGCGCGCGGCGTGATCCTGCAGGTGCGACACGTCGACGCGCCAGTTTTTCTCGGCGCAGAGATAGGCGGCGATGCCGTCGATGGCCTTGCGCGCGATGAACAGCTGCGCAATGTCCTGATCGTCCATGTCGAAGACGCGGTAGCTTTTATACTTCTTCCCTTCCACCACCTGCTCCACGACGAGGCCGCGGAGAATGAGCCGGTCAATCGCCTCGCGCACGGGCGTGCCGGAGACGCCGAGCTGCTCGGCGATGGTGTTGATCTTCAGCTTCGCGCCGGGATCGTACTGGGAGGATAAAATGGCCTCCTCGAGAATGTCATACACGGCGTCGCTGATGCGGACGAAGGGATTTTCCTCCTGAATACGGCTGAGCTTGTCAGGGTCCAGAATGAGAGCGGAATCGTTCTTCTCGGACATGGCCGTCACCTCACACATATGTTAAGATGCCTTATTATAACTGAAAAATGAACCCGCGTCAAACTGGAAACATTATGAATGCAGAGAATCTGCGCAATCTTCACACACTAATTTCAAAAAAGGAGGATGGCGCATGAAGGCAGTGATTCTGGCAGGCGGAGAGGGAAAACGGCTGAAG
>JBGUHV010000214.1:0-2592 GCA_045112425.1 Oscillospiraceae bacterium | reverse complement strand
ATGAGCCCAGCGGCAAGGCCCGGAACGCCCTGGATCTCGCTCGGGATGATGATCTTGGTCGCCTGTCCGTTGGCGGCGCTGCCAAAGGCCTCCATGGCCTTGAGCTTGATGACGGCCTCGGAGGGGGACGCCTCGTTGATCAGGCGGATGCCCTCGGCGGTCGCGGTCTGCACCTTGAGAATGGCCTCGGCCTGGCCTTCTGCCTCGAGGATCTGCTGCTGCTTCTTCGCGTCGGCGCGGAGAATGGCGGATTCCTTCTCGCCCTCGGCGGTCAGAATGGCGGAGCGCTTTTCACCCTCGGCGCGGAGGATCGCCTCACGGCGCTCACGCTCTGCCTTCATCTGCTTTTCCATGGCCTGCTGGATCTCACGCGGCGGGAGAATGTTCTTCAGCTCCACGCGGTTGACCTTGATGCCCCAGGGATCGGTGGCCTCGTCGAGAATCTCGCGCATCTTGGAGTTGATGATGTCGCGGCTCGTGAGGCACTGGTCGAGCTCGAGATCGCCGATCAGGTTGCGCAGCGTCGTGGCGGAGAGGTTCTCGATGGCGAGAATCGGGCGCTCGATGCCGTAGGTATAGAGCTTCGGGTCGGTGATCTGGTAGTAGACGACGGTGTCGATCTGCATGGTGACGTTATCCTTCGTGATGACGGGCTGGGGCGGGAAGTCCGCCACCTGCTCCTTGAGGGAGACGCGCTTTGCGATCTGCTCCAGGAACGGCACCTTCATGTGCAGGCCCACGTCCCAGGTGGTTTTGTAAGCGCCGAGACGGGTCACGACATAAGCCTGTGCCTGCGGCACGATGCGGATGCAGCGCACGATGACGATCAGCGCCAGCACGATCAATACGGGAACAACATACGGCATAATGATATCCTCCTTTTTTATCCTTCCACAGTTGCCTGTTCATGAATGGGCGAAACGATGAGCTTGACGCCCTCGATGCGGAGCGCCTCGGCTCTCGCGCCGGCGGGGATGATCTCGCCGTCCGCGCTGCGGGCGGTCCAGACCTTGCCGGCCACCTTCACGGCGCCGGTGCCGGCCACATTGTCGATGGCCTCGAGCACCATGCACTCCTTGCCGACGTACATGTCGGCGTTCGTGGCCTGGGTTTTGCTGTTGAGGTACTTCCTTGCGAGCGGCCGCGTGAGGAACAGCGCCGCAACGCTGATCACGAAGAACCAGACCAGCTGCAGCCAAACCGGCGCGCCGAACAGGGAAGCGAGCAGCGCCGCCACCGCGCCCACGGCGAACCAGATGGTCACGAGCCCGGCGGTCATACCCTCCAGAACGAGTAAGACCACAATCGCAATGCCCCACACTGCGGTCATGCTGAGAAGCCAGTTGCCGATCTGCATCAGCAGCCCTCCTTTCAATCTTAGACTCTTTGTGTATATATTAACGTATTACCTATTAAAATGCAAGGACTATCTTCGGTACTTTGCTGAAAAAACAGAACCAAAAACAGGCAAATGGTATTTACATTTTCCAAACTGTCGTGTAAAATGAATTACAGTGTTAAAGTGCACAGCGGCACACAGCCGAAACGAATGGAAAAAAGGAAAAGGAAACAAAGAGCATGTATAAACGCAACAAGGATAACCGGTGCGAGGAGCTCTATGAAGCCCTCCTGAAGGTAGAGACGGTCGAAGAGTGCAAGATGTTCCTTGAGGATCTCTGCACGGTCAACGAGCTGCGCGCCATGGAGCAGCGCTACCAGGTGGCGACGTATCTCCACAGCGGCATGATCTACAGCGACATTCTCGAGCGCACGGGCGCCTCCAGCGCCACGATCAGCCGCGTCAACCGTTCTCTGCAATACGGCGCAGGCGGCTACGACGTGGTCTTCCGCCGCCTGGGCAAAACGGAGGGCAGCGGGGAGTGACCGCGTCCTACGGACCGCTGGCGGCATGGTACGACGCTCTCACGAGAGACGTGGACTATGCCGCCTTTGCGGATTTTTATGAGCGGCAATTTCAGTCGGCAGGGGGCGAGATGCGCACCCTGCTCGATCTATGCTGCGGCACCGGCACGCTCACCTGTATTCTGGCGCAGCGGGGCTATGAGATGATCGCTGCCGACGCGTCTCCCGATATGCTCATGCAGGCGCGAGAGAAGGCCGCAGCGCTCCCGGAAGCGTGTGTGGAGCCGCTTTTGCTCTGTCAGCCGGCAGAGGAACTAGATCTCTACGGCACGGTCGACGCAGCCCTCTGCTCGCTCGACGGGTTTGATTATCTTCCGCCCGAGAGCCTGCCCGAGGTGCTGCACCGGCTGCACCTCTTCATCCGGCCCGGGGGCCTTCTGATCTTCGATATCCGCACGCCGGAATCGTTCGCCGCGCTGGACGGCCAGCTCTTCGTCGATGAGACGGAGGACGTGCTCTGCCTCTGGCGCAGCGAGCTCACGGACGGGGTGATGCGCTTCGGCATGGATCTCTTCGAGCGCGAGGGCGACCTCTGGACGCGGGAATCGGAGGAGCACGTCGAATACGTTCACACGCCGGAAATGCTCACCGCCCTGTTAGAGCAGCAGGGCTTCGGCCAGATCCGCACCACAGATCAAGGCCCGCAGGGCGATCAAGGGCGACTGTTTT
>JBGUHV010000213.1:0-6694 GCA_045112425.1 Oscillospiraceae bacterium | reverse complement strand
ATCACCAAGGGCACGAGCGAGACCACCTTCAGCCCGGATGACGTCTGCACCCGCGAGCAGGTCGTGACCTTCCTCTATCGCTATGTGGACGAGCCGGAGGTCAAGGATGTGACCAACCCGTTCACGGACGTGACCTCGGAGGATTACTCCTTCAACGCGGTTCTCTGGGCCGTGAGCAGCGGCGTGACCAACGGCAGAACGGAAACCACCTTCGTGCCGAAGGACACCTGCAAGCGCGCCGAGGTCGTGACCTTCCTCTACCGCGCAATCGCGGAGTAAAAATCCATCCCGCAAAACAGAATCAGCACCGGTCAGGGCAAAACCTGACCGGTGCCTTTTTGTTGACAAGCGGCTCCCGCTTCCTGTAAACTGGAGCTGTGAGGAGGAGATACGAATGAAGAAATTTTTCAAAATACTCGGCAGAATCCTTGCCGGGATTCTGATTCTGGCGCTGCTGCTCGTGATCGTGCTGGCGGTGATCCCGCTGACGGAGCGGGTGCCGAAGGCGGCGGCTGCCGGCGCCGGAGACTGGATGGCGGCGCTGCCGGATGAGCGCGCAGTCAGCGAGATTGTGATCCCCGGCACGCACGACTGCGCATCGCAGAACGCGCAGCTCGGCTTCATCACGAAGTGTCAGGCGCTTGATATTGCGCAGCAGCTGAACATCGGCGCGCGGTATCTGGACATTCGCCTCGGCGCGGTCGACGGGGCGCTGAAGCTGTATCACGGCTTTACCAAGTGCAAGACCTCTCCCCTTCCGTGGGCGGCGCAGCTGGATCTGGAGGACGTGCTGCGCGACTGCTATGCGTTTTTGGACGCGCACCCGGGCGAGACGATTCTCTTTGCCGTGAAGCAGGAACACGGCGGTCTGCCGGACGCGGAGTTTGACGCGCTCGTGCAGGGCTATGTGCAGCAAAACCCCGAGCGCTGGCTGACGCCGGACGCGATTCCGACGCTGGGTGAGGCCAGAGGCAGGCTCGTTTTGCTGCGGCGCTATGAGGGCGCTGGCCTGAGCCTGCTGTGGGAAAACCAGAACGGACACGACGATGTGAGCCGGAACACAGTTGCCGAGGAGAACGGCAGCTATACGCTCTGGGTGCAGGATCGGTATGAATACGGCGCGGCGGACAAGTGGAGCGCCTTCCTCGCCGGACTGGACGCGGCGCAGACGGACGGCGGGAACGCGGCGGTGCATTTTCTCAGCACCAAGGGCACGCTGCCGCAGGGGCACCCGTGGCACTTTGCCCGGAAGCTCAATGCGCAGCTGCTCGCGCTGGACGAGGGGCAGCTGAACGGCTGGATCGTGGTCGATTTTCTGACGCCGGAGCTGGCGCAGGCGATCTACGGCGCGAACAAATAATATAAAATGAGCATCCGCATGGGCGGATGCTCATTTTAAAAGCTGACGCAATGCTTTTTCGCTGGCGTTCGGCAGAATCTCCTGCAGGTGGCGCAGGACGCGGTCGAACGATTCCTCCGGCGTGCGGCGGTAGACGTTTTTTCGGAACTCCGATCCGAGGTGCTTCTCCGGCGTGGAATAGGCCGCGACGCCCCAGCCATAGGGCTTGCCCTGCCGGTCGAGATCATAGACGAAGTCGCTGATGAGGACATAGCCGAGATGCTGCAGGCGGGTGATGGATGCGTCGAAGCCCGCTCTCCCCTCCTTGCCGTAGCCGCCGAAATCCTTGAGCGCGCGGGAGATGATCGGCGCGCGCGGCTCTAAGAGCTCATAGAGCGCCTTGTCCGCGTGGCGGGCCTTGCCGTCCTCCCAGAGGGCGTCGAAATCATAACCGTCGCGGCGGTAGTTGGCGAAGTCCGGGAACCACTCGCGGCTGATATAGACCGCCTTGCCGCCGAAGAACTTGCCGTAGGCGCAGCCGGTCTCACGGATGACGGGACCCTTCCACTCCCAGAGCCCCTCCTCATCGGAAAACCAGACCTCCGGCGCGGCGTGCTCGGCGAGAGAGAAGCCCTGAATCCGGTTTTTGAAAAACGGCACGAAGCCGAACCGCTCCACGGCGCGGACGAGGTCGGCGCGCGTGCGGATCTGAAAATCAAAGACATCTGACATGGTGAACGCTCCTTCGCATCTCAATTTATCACAATTTGCAATACGCGGCAAGATGGGATTGGAAAGAGCGCTTGAGCTGTGATAAAATGGGGAAAAAGCGACGCGATGTGGGCATCGCGCCCTACAAGGTGCGGATGCGCTTTTCGGAGAGGAGGAGACCATATGCATGACATCTGGAATCCGTGGCACGGGTGCAGGAAGGTCAGTGAGGGCTGCCAAAACTGCTATATGTATTTCCTCGACGCCCAGCGCGGGAAGGACGGCGGCGACATTTACCGCACGAAGGCCGGCTTTCGCTACCCGCTCTCAAAAGACCGCAGCGGGCAATATAAGGTCAAAAGCGGCGAGATGCTGCGCGTGTGCATGACGTCGGACTTCTTTCTCGAGGAGGCCGATCCGTGGCGCGCGGAGGCGTGGGAGATCATGGCGCAGCGGCCGGACGTGAAGTTCTTTCTGCTCACGAAGCGGCCCGAGCGCGTGAAGGCCTGTCTGCCGCCCGACTGGGGCGGCGGCTGGGAAAACGTGATGCTGAACGTGACGGCGGAGAATCAGCGCCGGGCGGACGAGCGCGTGCCGATTCTGCTCTCGCTCCCCTTCCAGCACAAGGGCGTGATGTGCGCGCCGTTTATCGGCCCCGTGACGCTCAAAGACGCGCTCGCGACCGGGCAGATCGAGCAGGTGCTCTGCGACGGGGAGAATTACGGCGGGTCTCGCCCCTGCCATTACGAATGGGTCAAGGCCCTGCGGGAGGAATGCGCCGAGGCGGACGTGACGTTCGTCTTCTGCGGCACGGGGCGGCGGTTCGTGAAGGACGGGAAGCTCTACAAGATCGAAGAGAGCGCCGTGCAGAGTCAGCAGGCGTTCAAATCCGGGCTTTCCTACGCAGGAAAACCGATGCGCTTTCATCTGACGGACAGCTGGGGCATGCCGATTCCGGAGGCGCTGCTCTACCGTCCGAAATTCCGGGAAAAATGCGCGCAGTGCGGCATGCGCCCTGCCTGCAACGGGTGCAGCAGCTGCGGAAAGTGTGAGGAGAAACGAACATGAAAATTGACCGAAGACAATTGATCTCCGCCATTCTGGCGCTGTGCGTGCTCGTCGGATGCATTGCGCTGCTGATCACGAAAGGGTTTCAGCTTCGCTTTGCCGTTTCGGCGGTGCTGGCGCTGGCGTGGGCGTGCATCAGCGGCTGGGCGGCTTTTCACGGCGGAGAGCTTTAGACATATCCGCAAAAAAACGTTTACATAATTATCAAAAAACAGTGCCTTGCTTATTGACAAAGAACGGACCGTGGGGTATCATTTTAAAGAATTAAAGGGTTTTCTGACGCCCTTTTTTCCATGTAAAGCTGCGCTCTCCAAAAGGAGGACAATGAGAGCCTGTTAGCGCCGGGACCGCAATCGGTTGACGAGGACGGCAGTCATCGAAAGATTCGGCGGATGCTGCCGCGGCTATGCGTGAGCCGCACGGATGAACGAAAAAGCAGAATCAACACTGTAACAGAGGTTCTCCGGACACGCGCGATCATTTTACTGATAAAGGAGTTTTTTTTGATATGAGAGTCGTTATTCAGGACAGCTACGAGAAGATGAGCCTTTGGGCCGCGCACTACATTGCCAACAAGATCAACAACCACAAGGAAGACCGCCCCTTCATTCTCGGTCTGCCGACGGGTTCCTCCCCCATCGGGGTATATAAAGAGCTGGCCCGCATGAACCAGGAAGGCGATGTTTCCTTCGCCAACGTCGTGACCTTCAACATGGACGAGTATCTCGGCCTGCCCCACGAGCACGACCAGAGCTACTGGTACTTCATGCACGACAACTTCTTCGATCATCTGGTCGACATGAAGCCGGAGAACATCAACATCCTCAACGGCATGACCGACGATCCCGAGGGCGAGTGCGCCCGCTACGAGGAGAAGATCGCCTCCTACGGCGGCATCGACCTGTTCATGGGCGGCATCGGCGTGGACGGCCACATCGCCTTCAACGAGCCCTTCACGAGCCTGAAGAGCCGCACCGGCGTGCGCGATCTGACGACCGACACCCGCATCGTGAACTCCCGCTTCTTCGGCAACGACCCCGAGGCCGTGCCGTCTCAGGCGCTTTCCGTCGGCGTCGGCACCGTGTATGACTCCAAGGAAGTCCTGATCCTCATCAACGGCCACAACAAGGCCCGCGCCCTGGCCGCGACCGTCGAGGGCAACGTGAGCCACAAGTGGACCTGCAGCGCCCTGCAGATGCACAACGGCGCGATCATCGCCTGCGACGAGGCCGCCTGCGGCGAGCTGACCGTGGACACCTACAAGTATTTCCTCGACATTGAAAAGAAGGAGCGCCTGTAAATGTATACGATTCAGGATCTCTATGATCTCGACCATACGCTGGCGAAGGACTATCTTCTCCAGTTCACCTATCCCTGGGAAGCCCTGAAGGGCATCAAGGACTTCATCCTCCAGCTCGGCCCCACGCTGGGCGAGGAGTATGAGGAGGTTTCCGAGCACGTTTGGGTGCACAAGACCGCGAAGGTCTTCCCCTCCGCCTATCTCGGCGCGCCGTGCATCATCGGCCCCGAGACGGAGGTGCGCCACTGCGCGTTCATCCGCGGCAGCGCGCTCGTGGGCGCCAACTGCGTCGTGGGCAACTCCGTGGAGCTCAAGAACGTGATTCTCTTTGACCATGTGCAGACGCCGCACTACAACTACGTCGGCGACTCCATCCTCGGCTACTACTCCCACATGGGCGCGGGCTCCATCACCTCCAACGTGAAGAGCGACAAGAAGCTCGTCGTCGTGCACAACGGCACCGAGCACATCGAGACCGGCGTGAAGAAGTTCGGCGCCATGCTCGGCGACTACGTCGAGGTCGGCTGCAACGCCGTGTGCAACCCCGGCACCGTGATCGGACGGCATTCCAACGTCTATCCCACGAGCTGCGTGCGCGGCGTCGTGCCGGAAAACAGCATCTTCCGCAACAACGGCGAGATCAGAGAAAAGAGGGCTGACTGATGGGCAAATATTTCGGAACCGACGGCTTCCGCGGCGAAGCCAACAAGAACCTGACCTTTGAGCACGCGATCCAGATCGGCCGCTTCCTCGGCTGGTACTACGGCGCGCGCCAGAACAAAAAGTGCAAGATCGTCATCGGCAAGGATACCCGCCGCTCGAGCTACATGTTTGAGTATGCGCTGTGCACCGGCCTCGTCGCCAGCGGCGCGGACGCTTACATCATGCACGTGACCACGACGCCGAGCGTGGCCTACATCACCCGCGTGGACGATTTTGACTGCGGCATCATGATCTCCGCCTCCCACAACCCCTACTATGACAACGGCATCAAGCTCTTCAACGGCCAGGGCGAGAAGATGCCCGAGGAGACGATTCTCGAGATCGAGGATTACATCGACGGCAAGCTCGAGGTGCCCGTCGCCGAGCGCGACGCCATCGGCAGAACGGTGGACTACGTCTCCGGCCGCAACCGCTACATCGGCCACCTCATCAGCATGAGCAAGTACGGCTTCAAGGACGTGAAGGTCGGTCTGGACGTCGCCAACGGCGCCTCCTGGCAGATCGCGAAGGCCGTCTTCGACGCGCTGGGCGCGAAGACCTACGTCATCAACGACGCCCCCGACGGCTACAACATCAACACCGACTGCGGCAGCACCCACATCGAGCATCTGCAGAAGTATGTGGTGGACAACGGTCTCGACGTCGGCTTCGCCTTCGACGGCGACGCGGACCGCTGCCTCGCCGTGGACGAGAAGGGCAACGTCGTCACGGGCGACCACACGCTCTACATCTACGGTCTCTACATGAAGGAGCGCGGCAAGCTCCTGAACAACAAGGTCGTGACCACGGTCATGTCCAACTTCGGCCTCTACAAGGCGCTCGACAAGGTCGGCATCGACTATGACAAGACCAAGGTCGGCGACAAGTACGTCTATGAGAACATGGTGCAGACCGGCAACCGCATCGGCGGCGAGCAGTCCGGCCACATCATCTTCTCCAAGTATGAGACCACCGGCGACGGCATCCTCACGGCGCTGAAGCTGATGGAGGTCATGCTGGCGCGCGGCAAGAGCATGAGCGAGCTCGCCGCTCCCGTGGTGTTCTATCCGCAGGTGCTCAAGAACGTGCGCGTGAAGTCCAAGCCCGAGGCGCAGAACGATCCCGACGTGCAGGCGGCGGTGAAGGCCGTGGCCGACGCGCTCGGCGACGAGGGCCGCATTCTCGTGCGCGAGAGCGGCACCGAGCCCGTCATCCGCGTGATGGTCGAGGCCGGCAGCGACGAGGTCTGCGAGAAGTACGTCGATCAGGTGATCGAGGTCATCCGCAGCAAGGGCCATATCGAATAAAACTCATAGTGTCGAAATCATATTTCGACACTATGAAGAAGTTACTCGCTTTTATCGCACCGGTCTTTGCCCGGTTTGGTCGAAGCGAGAGGCGTGCGTCGCGCACGCCCGAAGGAGTTTTTCCGCCGCACATGTCGCCGGAAAAACATAGATATTTCTTCGAGCCTTCCGAGGCGCGAACTCTGTGAGACCATTTGACACACAAAGCTCCCTTGGCGTGAAAACCGTCAGGGGAGTTTTTTCGCTGTCAAAAGAGATTTTGTGAAA
>JBGUHV010000212.1:0-4097 GCA_045112425.1 Oscillospiraceae bacterium | reverse complement strand
CAGCACGGTCTCATTGTCGTCCATCGGGAAGAAGTATTCATAGCGCAGATTTCCCTCCTCGGCGCGAATGGCCGCGACGACCCCGCGGCTGACCATCTCTTCGGCAAAGGCGCGGGCGCTGCCGTTTTGCCCGGTGTAGAATAAATGCAGTGTGATCACAGTAACCCTCCCAGCAGCGTGCGCAGAAACACGCGCGCCATCTCATAGGTGCTCATAAACTCGTAGTTGATTCCTGCCTCCTGCATGGCCTGCCGCTGCTTTTCCGTCACCACGGTGTAGGGATAGAGCCCGTAGACAAACGGCAGGAAGGCATAGAGGAAGGTCTGCCGCCCGGCCTCATCGAGCCCGGGGCAGAACTGCGCGAGACAGCGATCCAGCGCGTCCTTGGATCTGCCGTAGGACTTCTTGAACTCCACCAGACGCTCCATGCGGGAGTTGGCCTCCATGTCATAGAGATTCATGCTCAGAAGCTTGAGCATGAGCGGGCGGCGGTCCAGCGCGTGCGCCAGCTCGGAGGCGAGCGCATCCGGCGAGAGCACCTCCTCGCGCTCACAGAGCGCGTCGAGCTCGTCTGTGAAGAGGTCGTATTCCTGCCCGAAGAGGGCGAGGAAGATCTCCTCCTTTGTCTCAAAGTAATTATAGATCGAGGTGCGCGTGAAAGAGGTCAGCTGACCGATCTCCTTGAGCGTGATCTCCTTGAAGCTCATGGTCTCATAGAGCTTCCGGCACGCGGCGATAATCTCCTCCGTCCGGGCTCTGGTCAGCGCTTCCGATCCTTTCGGCATGGCGGTTCTCCTTCTCATTTGGTTTTTTGCAAATGAATTGACACAATGTCAGAATATAGTATATCACCATTCTGACATTGTGTCAATCTATCTGCTTTGCCCTGCGCTTCTCAGTGCGCCTGCGTCGGGATCGGCTGCGCTGCCCGCGCCGCGTTGTAAACCTCCATCCCGATGGCCATGGCGTAGGACATGATGAGACCGAAGACGATCCCCTGTGCTTTGGTTTTTGGCATGATGAGAGTTCCTCCTGAAATGAAATGGATGCAGAAAAGGCGCAGCCTGCCGAAACAGACTACGCCGCAATGACTTATTTCTGATTTCAAGAGGTATTCCTTTTCCACGGAGGATTATACCGAAGTCGCCGGAAAAATGCAAGCGAAAAAAGAGGCCCTGATGCTTGTTGATGATTTGATCGTCGATCTCCACATAGAGCGTCGGCTGATCATCCCGCTTTCCGTCTGTAAATGAGGAAAGGGCGTCTTGTGAAATCCGCTGCTTTTTGGTATGATAAGATCATAAAAACACAGCAGAGGAGAACCCGTCATGGAACGAACCAAAACCGAAAAAACCGCCCTGCGCCGCATTGGCCTCTCGGCGGCGAAGGACGCCGGCAAGGAGGCGCTGCGCGGCGCCGCTGTCTACGCGGCGGTGAATCTCGCGCAGGTCTCCGGATCCGTCGCCGCGGCGACGATTTCGGGCGTCTTCCGCGTGGCCGATGAGATTGAGCAGTTTCGCGCGGGGGAGACGTCCTCCGTCGAGTGCGCTGAGGCCGTGGCGGACATTCTCAACAGCGTGCTCATCGGCACGGTTTTTGCCGAGCTTGCGAAAAAATGGATCCCGCACCCGGTCCTCGGCCCGATCCTCGGCAACACTGCAGGCGTGTTTCTCTATCAGATCGTCAACGCCTATACGAAGATCGCCATGGAGTCGCTGCCGCAGTACCATCCTGCAACAACATAATATTCAATTTATAGCTTTATGTAAACTTTAACAGGAGGAATTTCGGATGAAAAAACTGGGCTTCGGCCTCATGCGGCTGCCGCTGACCGATGCGAACGACGATGCGAGCATCGACCTCGAGCAGGCAAAACGGATGGTCGATCTCTTTCTCGAGCGCGGCTTTACCTATTTCGACACCGCCATCATGTACCACAACTGCGCGAGCCAGCGCGCGGCGAAGGAGATTCTCGTCGACCGCTATCCGAGAGACCGCTTCACGCTCGCGACGAAGCTGCACAGCTCGTATTTCCATTCCTTTGCCGACCGCGACCGCGTGTTTCGCGAGCAGCTGGAGCAGACCGGCGCCGGGTATTTTGACTATTACCTCATCCACGGCGTGGAGGCGAGCAACTACCCCAAGTATGAGCAGTTCGACTGCTTCCATTGGGTGCTCGAAAAGAAACAGCAGGGGCTCGTGCGCCATGCGGGCTTTTCCTTCCACGATTCGCCGGAGCTGCTCGATGAGATTCTCACGAAGTACCCCGAGCTGGAGTTCGTGCAGATCCAGCTGAACTATCTCGACTGGGAGAGCGAGGAGGTGCAGTCGCGCGCGGTGTATGAGGTTGCCGTGAAGCACAGCAAACCCGTCGTCGTCATGGAGCCCGTCAAGGGCGGCACGCTCGCGAAGGTGCCCGAATCGGTCGAGGCGCTGTTCAAGTCTGCCGATCCCGCCATGTCTGTGCCCTCCTGGGCGATCCGCTTTGCCGCCTCGCTCGAAAACGTCATGGTCGTCCTCTCCGGCATGAGCACGCTTGAGCAGATGGAGGACAACACCGGCTTCATGCAGGACTTCCGGCCGCTCACGGCGGCGGAGACCGCGCTCACGCATCAGGCGGCGGATCTCATCAACGGCAGGATCACCGTGCCCTGCACCGGCTGCTCCTACTGCACGGAGGGCTGCCCGCAGCGCATTCCGATCCCGAAGTATTTCGCGCTGTATAACGAGGACGTGCGCGAGAATACGGTCAGCAGATCGGCCTATGACATGCTCGCCGAGCAGTTCGGCCGCGCCTCCGACTGCATCGCCTGCGGCCAGTGCGAGAGCGTCTGCCCGCAGCATCTGCCGATCATCCGCCTGCTGCACGATGCGGCAAAGCGCTATGACGCCTGAGCCGCCCCGCCGAATTGACGGGCAGAACGTAATATGGTAAAATATTTCGATTGAGCAAATAACAGAGGGGGGTATCTGATGTATCGAAACGGTCTCAAGCGCGTGATTGACTGCGCCATCTCTCTGCCGGTGCTGATTGTCGGCGCGATTCCGATGGCGCTGGTGGCGGCGGCGATCAAAATCGACTCGCCAGGCCCGGTGCTCTTCCGGCAGGAGCGCATCGGCAGGAACGGAAAGGTGTATGAAATTCTGAAGTTCCGCAGCATGACGGTCGGCGCCGAGCACACCGGCTCCGGCGTCTATTCCGGCAAGGGCGACGCCCGCGTCACCCGCGTGGGCAAAATCATCCGCGCCACGAGCATCGACGAGCTGCCGCAGCTCATCAACATCCTGCGCGGCGACATGTCGCTCATCGGGCCGCGCCCGCCGCTGACGTATCACCCCTGGCCGTATGAGGAATATACCGATGAGCAGAAGCGCATGTTCGAGGTGCGCCCGGGCATCACCGGCTGGGCGCAGGTGCACGGCCGCAAGGACGTGGAGTGGCACAAGCGCATCGAGCTCAACGTCTGGTATGTGGATCACGAATCCCTCTGGCTCGATACGAAGATCTTTTTCATGACGATCTTCAAGGTGCTCACCAACGCGGATAACGAAAACATCGGCGAGACCGTCGCCAAATAAGGAAGTATTTTCAGCATGCTCAATTTGATGTACATTACGAACGATCCCGCCGTGGCCCGCATTGCGGAGCAGAACGGCGTCGACCGCATCTGGGTGGACATGGAGTTCATCGGCAAAACCGCGCGGCAGGGCGGCATGGACACCGTGCAGCTGCACCACACGATTGCCGATATCCGCGCCGTCCGCGCCGCCGTCTCCAGGGCGGAGGTGCTCGTGCGCGTGAACCCCATTCACCAAGCCACCGCCGATTACGGCGACTCCGCCTGGGAGATCCCCGCCGCGATTGACGCGGGCGCCGACGTGGTCATGCTGCCGTATTTCAAGACCGTGGACGAGGTCAGGACCTTTCTCGCGCTCGTGGACGGCAGGGCGAAGACCATGCTTTTGGTCGAAACGCCGGAGGCCGTGGCGCTCATCGACGAGATTCTCGCGCTCGAGGGGATCGACGAGATCCACATCGGGCTGAACGATCTCAGCCTCGGCTATGGCATGAAGTTCATGTTCCAGCTCCTCGCGGA
>JBGUHV010000211.1:0-4044 GCA_045112425.1 Oscillospiraceae bacterium | reverse complement strand
CTTTGTGTTTGAGCAGGGCGGTGTGCTCTCCGGTTATGGTATGATCGCCAAAAGCTTCTCCACTGAATTTGGGAAGCCCTGCATCTGGATTGAGGATATATACCTGCTCCCGGAATATCGCCGCTGCGGCGCTGCCACACAATTTATCCAAATGCTCCGCACGACGTTCCCAAACGCAGTCATTCGTCTGGAGGCAGAGGAGGAGAACGTGTCCGCACTCGCGGTCTATCATAAAAACGGAATGACGGAGCTGCCCTACGTTGAGCTCATTCTATTATAAAAACAACGCTGTCTAGAGGACAGCGTTGTTTTTATAATTGTTCGGTATTACAGCAGAACCACGCCGGCGGCCTTGCACTTCTGGATGGTTTCGGTATCCCATACAGAGGACTGCACTTCACCGATGTGTGCTTTTCCGAGCAGCAGCATTGATAGTCTGCTCTGACCGATGCCGCCGCCGATGGTGAGCGGCAGCTCGCCATTCAGGAGCATTTTGTGATAGGTGCGCTCACGGCGGTCGTCGCAGCCGGCGAGCGTCAGCTGCCGGTCGAGACTGGCGGGATCGACGCGGATGCCCATGGAGGAGAGCTCAAACGCACATTCGAGCAGATCATCCCAATAGAGCAGATCGCCGTTGAGCGTCCAGTCGTCATAGTCCGGGGAGCGCCCGTCGTGTTTTTGGCCGGACTTCATTGCGCCGCCGATGCCGATGATAAAGGCGGTTTTGTGTTCTTTCAGAAATTCGTTTTCACGCTGCTTCGGCGTCAGCTCCGGCCAGCGATCCTCCAGCTCCTGCGCTGTCACGAATGTGACGGTGCGTTCCAGCTCGGGAAGAGCCTGCAGCTGCGGATAGATGGCCCGCATCGTGCGCTGCGTCTCGCTCACTGCCGCCGCAATATCCATCACGGTGCCCTTGAGATAATCCAGGTTGCGGTCTTTCGCTTCGATCACCTTTTCCCAATCCCACTGGTCAACGTAGACCGAGTGGAGATTGTCCAGCACGTCCTCGTCGCGCCGGATGGCGTTCATGTCCGTGTAGAGACCTTTGCCAGGATAGAAGCCATAATCATGCAGGGCCATACGCTTCCACTTGGCGAGCGACTGGACAACCTGTGCGTCTCTGCCGATGTTGGGAATGTCAAAATCCACTGGCCGCTCATAGCCGTTCAGATTGTCGTTCAGGCCGGTGGCCTCTTCCACAAACAGCGGCGCCGACACGCGAAACAGATTCAGATTGGCGGCCAGCTGATCCTCAAACAGGCGCTTGAGCAGACCGATGGCCTTCTGCGTGTCGTAGATGCTGAGCAGACTGCGATAGTTTTCGGGGATGTGGGTGTTCATTCAGATGCCTCGCTCTCAGTCAGAATGCGGACGACCTCATGATAGATCTGTTCCGCACGGGTTCGGAAGGTGTGCTCCATGGCTTCGGCCAGTTCCTCTGTCGGCGCCATGACCGTCATATTCAGCAGATCGCTCACGCCGTCTGTGACGCCCAGCTCCACGAGAACGGTGCCGTCCTCCTGCGTATGGTGCTGCGCTTTGATCATGGCCGCTCGGCGCATACGCTCTGCCAGCGGCTCGGTCACGCGGCGCGCCTTGGAGCGCACAGAATAGGGGATGCTGTCACCGACCGCCTCCACATTCCGCCGTCCGGCCTCCGTAATCACATAGGCGTTGTTCTCCTCCGTGATCTGACCGGTCTCCGCAAGCTCTGCCAGACAATCGGAATAGTCGAAATAGCCGATGCCGTCGTCGCAGAACACGAGATCCGACAGCGTCAGCGAGTCCACCGGCCCGGGCAGCTGCGCCAGCACATACAGAATCAGGATCTTGATATCCATTTTCTCGTGGATAAAGCCAAAATGGTCCATGAAACGTACCTCACTTTGTTAATACAGTGTATTATTATAAACCTCCCTCAGTACTGCGTCAACGCCATGAAAGACGGAAAATTGAAAATCCGGTCACATTGAGCGGAACTGCGCATAGACTGTAACGAAGCGTGCTTCAAGTTTGCAGCAGGGAGGTTATCATATGGCTGACAGAGTGGTACCGGGTCCGGTGGAGAGCAGCGCTCCCATTCGGGAAGCGGTATGCGTGCATACGAGAAAGGTATTTGACGGCTGCCGGGAAAAGGACTGACAGGCTTATATACTATTCACCAAACAAAATGGAGAGGATCGAAAACCAATTGAAAATCACGGGGTTTTGTCTTTTTCTCCTTGTAGTATGTGATTTTCCGGAAGGTGCTTTTTAAGAGCTTGTTCTTGCCGGCGGCGTCCAGTGTGGGGTACAGGTCGAGCAGGTTCTCGAGCTCTGCGATCGTACGGCTGAGATCTGCTTCCTCGCGTTGGCGCATCCTCATTTTCACAGCAGCTTGCATTTCGAGCAGGCTGCTTTTTTCTTTGTTGAGGGCATCCAGACGGGCGCGGAAGGTGGCGCGGTCGTAGGTTCCATCTTCGAGAAACTCGTGCAGGCGGGGGAGCCGGGCGTCGAGCTTTGCGAGCTCTTTGTCGTAGGTCTGCAGCAGCGCTTCGTCCGATGCGTTGTCTGCCGGGGCGCTGCCGGCCGCCTCTGTGCGCAGCTGCTCGAGGCGATCACCGACGGCGGCCATGGCGGCCTGCTCTACGTATTCGAGCTTGGCCATTGCGCAGCATCCGCCCTTTGTGCAGTGCAGGTAGTCCATGCCCTTTGTGACCATGCGCTGGATGTTCTTTCCGCACTTGCCGCAGACGATCACGCCGGAAAACGGATTCGAGATCTGGCCGGTATAATTCGGCGGGATCCATTTCTCCTTTCGGATCCGCTGGACATGATCCCATTGCTCGGGATCGATGATTGCGGGGTGCAGACCGGGGACGAGGATCCAGTCCTCCTCCTTCATGTGAACGACATGATGCCGGTCCTGCCCGTGCGATCCTGGCTTAAAGTGCTTGACGCGATTCCATGCGATCATCCCTTTATACGTCGGGTTGCGGAGCAGCTGCCGGACGGTGCTTTGAACCCAAGTCCCGTTTCGGCGGGGGACGCTGCCGAGGGCGTTCAGCTCCTGGGCGATCACATGCGCGCCGACGCCTTCACAGTAGCGATCAAAGGCGAGCCGGACGAACCGCGCTTCATCCTCCACAATCTCGAGAGAGGGGAGCTTCCCGATTCGTACCTTGCGGTATCCATAGGGCGGGTTGGCGACGTAGCCGCCGGAGCGGACCGTCTGCATCAGACCGCGCGTCATGCGTTTGCGAATGATCTTATATTCGCGTCTCGCCATGAACGCCTTAAACTCGGTGAGCTCCTCGTCGCTCTCGTCGTTCAGATCGTAGATCTTATCCGGCGTGATGATCTTCGTCTCGGAGAGGCGGAAGGCGTCAAGGATCGTTCCCTGATCTGCCATGCCGCCGCGCCCGAGGCGGTCGATGTCCATGCACAGGACGCCGGCGAACTGCCCGGCGCGGACGCCGGAGAGGAGCCGCTGCATCTGCTCGCGGGCGGCGAGGCTCTCGCCGGAGACGACCTCTTCAAAGACTGCGGACACTTCGAGATCCATGCGCTCGGCGAGCGCCTGCAGGATCTCGCGGTGACGCGCGAGCACTTCGGCGGTGCTGTCCGTCAATTCCTCTGCGCGGCTCTTGCGAAGGTAGACGGCGTAGGCGTTGTTTTTCATGGGGTCTCCTTAACGGTCAACATTGAATTTATCTCTTGCCAGAAGGAACAGAACAGGAAGCAAAAGAAAAACAAGGTACAGCAGCGGGCTCGGGCTATCGCTTCGAGCATCGTTATAAAAGAAGCCGTGAACAATTCCACGAATCAGCCATAAGAAAGCATAGACGAATACTGCGAGCAGAACGGATTGCCAAACGGCAAGCGAAGCGTTCATGTTGGCGAATATTGCGCTTACTACAGAAGCGGATAGCATCATGCCATTGCACATGAACTTAAAATAATTTCTTTCCTGTTCGGCCTCGTGCTTTTCTTTCTCTATCTGAGCTTCTGCAAGCAGAAAATCAGTCATGGACACGGAATCTTTTGAACGGTCTATCATGAGAA
>JBGUHV010000210.1:0-4568 GCA_045112425.1 Oscillospiraceae bacterium | reverse complement strand
CAGCAGTCAAACTTGGAGACGGTCTCAAACGGAGCGTGCATGCTCAGCACGGGAACACCGGCGTCGATGGTGTCGATGTTGCGGTTGGCCATGAACTTGGCGATTGTGCCGCCGCCGCCCTGATCGACCTTGCCGAGCTCGCACATCTGCCAGACGACGCCCGCATCGGCAAACAGGCGGCGCAGATGCGCCACGATTTCGGCGGAAGCGTCGCTCGTGCCGGACTTGCCGCGCGCGCCGGTGTACTTGCAGATGCCCATGCCGTAGTTCACCTTGGCCTCGTTGCGCTTTTCGCTGACCTCGGGATAATTCGGATCAAAGGCGTTGCATACGTCGGCAGAGAGGCAGAAGCTCTTTTCAAAGCAGCGGCGCAGCGCCACCCCCTGCGTCTCGCAGAGGTCGGCCATGAAGGTATCGAACGCCTGCGACTGCATGCCGGAAACGCCCTCGGAGCCGATCTCCTCCTTGTCGGCCAGAATGCACACGGCAGTGCGCTCCGGCACATCGAGATCGAGGATGGCGCGCAGCTCCGCATAGGCGCAGACGCGGTCGTCATGACCATAGGCGCCGATGAAGCTGCGGTCAAAGCCGATGTCGCGGCTCTGGAAGGCGGGCACGGCGGTAAGCTCGGCGGAGAGGAAATCCTCCTCGGTAATGCCGTAATCATCATGGAGCAGAGAGAGAATGGCGAGCTTGACGCGGTCCTTTCCCTCGTCGGCATAGGGAACGCTGCCGATGAGAATGTTCAGCGCCTCGGCCTTGACGCCCTCGGCCATGGTTTTTTTCATCTGATCGGCGGCGAGGTGGGGCAGGAGATCCGTGATCACGAACTGGGGATCCTCCGGGTCACGGCCGATAACCACGTCGATCACATCGCCGTTTTTGAGCGCGACGACGCCGTGCAGCTCGAGCGGGATCGTGACCCACTGGTACTTCTTGATGCCGCCGTAATAGTGCGTCTTGAAAAACGCCATCTCGGTATCCTCAAACAACGGCAGCTGCTTGAGATCGAGGCGCGGTGAGTCCACATGTGCGCCGGCGATCACGCAGCCCTCGCTCAGGGGCTTTTTGCCGATGACCGCGAGGATGAGAGACTTGCCGCGGTTGTTGAAATAGACCTTGTCGCCCGCCTTGAGCGCCATGCCGGGAACGAAGGGCACGAAGCCCTCTTCCTCGGCGAGCTCGATGCCGGTTTTAACCGCCTCGCGCTCGGTGCGCGCGGCGTCCATGAAGCGCTTGTAGCCCTCGCAGTAGGCATAGACCAACTTCGTCTCCTCGGCGTCGATCAGATCATATCCGTTCTTCTGATCATAGAACAGGCTCTCTCTCCAGTTCATTTCACTCATTTGATAACCTCCATACTCAGCATTCGGCACTTCGCCTCAAAATCGGCGAGCGTGCCGGAATTGTCCAATATCTGATCGCAGTGCTCTGCGTACCATTCGTCTGATTGCTGCGCGTCCACGCGGGCGGCGGCGTAGTCCTCCGAAATGCCCTCGCGCGCCATGATGCGGCGGATGCGCGCCTCTCTCGGCGCGGTGACGCCGATGATCGTGGTGCAAAGCTTCCCCAGCCCGCTCTCAATGAGGGCAACGGCGTCGATCACCGCGGCTCTGCCGCCGGATCGGGCAAAGTCGGTCAGGCGCTTTTGCAGCGCGGCGGAAATGTGCCGATGCGTGATCGCGTTGAGATCCGCAAGTGCCGAGGCGTCCTGAAAGACGATGGCGCCGAGGCGCTTTCGCGCAAGCTTCCCGTTTTCGACCACGCCGGGAAAGCGCGCTTCGATCTCCGCGAGCAGCTCGGCATCCGTCTGAAGCAGCGCATGATAGACCGCGTCGCAGTCCAGCACGAGCGCGCCGCGCTCGGAAAAGGCGTTCAGTGCGGTGGTTTTCCCGCAGCCGGTGCCGCCTGTGACGCCGATGATCGTCATATCGTCCACGAGCGTCTGCCAGACCTTCTCCTCCGGCAAGGCGCCCGGACGCAGAATGCGATACGGCGTCTGCGAGAGATCAACAATCGTGGACTCCGTGCCGATGCCGCACGTTCCGCCGTCGATCACGGCGGCAATCTGCCCGTCGAAGTACTGCAGCACGTCGTCCGCCGTCTTCGGGCTCGGCGCGCCGGAGGGGTTGGCCGACGGCGCGGCAAACGGCACACCCGCGAGACGCAGCGTCTCCAGCGTGGCGGGGTGATCCGGGCAGCGAAGCCCGACGGTGCTCCCCCCTGCCCGCACGATCTCCGGCACAACGGGCTTTGCCTGCAGCACAATCGTGAGCGGACCCGGCCAGAAGCGCCCGGCGAGCGCATAGGCAGCCGGCGGCACATCGGCGCAGACGCGGCCGATGGATTCCCTGCCGGAGACCATGAGCGACAGGGGCTTGACGGCGGGTCTGCCCTTCACCTCATAGATCTGCTCCACGGCGGCGACGTCCAGCCCGTTTCCGGCGAGGCCGTAGACCGTCTCGGTCGGCACGGCGACAAGCTCGCCGGCTCTCAAAAGGGCGGCGGCCACATTCAGTTCCGTGGTAATGCGTTTGGTGTTCATGCTTCCTCCGCGGAGGCCTTGAGCTTCTCCGCCTGATCGGCTGTAATCAGCCCGTCCAAGATCTCATCCAGATCGCCGTTCATGATCTGATCAATCTTATACAGCGTCAGTCCGATGCGGTGATCCGTTACCCTGCCCTGCGGGAAGTTATAGGTGCGGATACGCTCGTTGCGCATGCCGGTGCCGACCTGACTGCGGCGCTCGGCGGCAATGGCGCTGGCCTGCTTCTCCTGCTCGGCGGCGTAGAGCCGCGAGGCGAGGATCTTCATGGCGCGATCCTTGTTCTTATACTGGCTGCGTTCATCCTGACACTCGACGACCGTGCCCGTGGGCAGGTGCGTGATGCGGATGGCGCTCTCGGTTTTGTTGACGTGCTGTCCGCCGGCGCCGCTGGAGCGATAGGTGTCGATCTGCAGATCCTTGGGATCGAGCTGAAAGGTCACCTCGTCCTGCTCGGGCAGAACGGCAACCGTGACGGTGCTGGTGTGGATGCGGCCTCCCGCCTCCGTCTCCGGCACGCGCTGCACGCGGTGGACGCCGCTCTCGAACTTGAGGCGGGAGTAGGCGCCCGCGCCCTCGATGATGGCGCTGACCTCCTTGACGCCGCCGAGCTCGGTCTCGTTGAGATTCGCAATCTCGATCCTCCAGCCGCGCCGCTCGGCATACATGCTGTACATGCGAAAGAGGCTGTGCGCAAAGAGTGCCGATTCCTCCCCGCCGACGCCGCAGCGAATCTCGAGGATCACGTTTTTCTCATCGTTCGGATCCTTCGGCAGCAGCAAAACGCGGAGCGACTGCTCGAGCTGCGTTATGCGCTCCTTCGCGTCCGCGAGTTCTTCCTTCGCCATCTCGCCGAGCTCCGGGTCACTCAAAAGCTGCTTTACCTGCTGGAGATCCTCCCCGGCGCGCTGCCAGGCGCGGTAGGTCTCGACGACGCTCTGCAGCTCGCGCTGCTCGCGGTAGAGCTTCTGGATCTGCTCGGGATCGGAATACCATGCGGGGTCGGCGAGCTTGGCCTCGATCTCGGCATAGCGCGCCTCCACCTGTTTGAGCTTTTCGAGCATGATATCCCTCCTTTGATCTAGTTTATCAGTGTATCATAGCGACTGCCAAAAAGCAACGCCGGGCATGGAATTTGCCCGACATTAAGGTGCATTAAACTTCTTCCATCCGCGCCTGAAACCAACGACTGTGCTGCAGCAGCTTCAAAAACGGGATGCCCAGCACGAACATGACGATCAGCTCGCCCAAGCCGACCTCGCCCGCGAAGATCCAGAACTGCGTGCTGAAATGAAACAGCGGCGTGTCGGTGAGCGACCAGGTGAGCATACCTCCCACAATGAGCGCGTTCCAGATAACCGGCATGAGCATCGCGAGAATCACGCGCAGCCAGCTAGCCGCGCCGATGACGGCGGCACATGCCATTTGCCTGATCTTTCTGTGCTCCTGCATCATGCTTTCTCACTTTTGCTGAAAAGGCAGCCGCAATAGTCCTGCCGGTAGAGATCATATTCCTTCGAGAGCTGGATGCTGCGCTTGTAGCCCTCGCGCTTTTTGAAGTCCGACGGCAGGAACGGCACGCCGTACCGTTCGCCGAGTGCTTTTCCGATCTGGTTGAGCCGCTCGGCGTCCTTGTGCGGCGAGACGGTGAGCGTGGTGCAGAACCAGTCGAACCCCAGCTCCTTTGCGCGCTTTGCCGTCTCCTCCAGTCGGAGGCGAAAGCAGACGGAGCAGCGGGCGCCGCCCTCGGGCTCGGACTCGAGCCCTTTGACCGCGGCGTCGAATTTCTCCCCGTCGTAGTCGCACTCGAGAATGTCCACCGCAGACGGCGTCGGGAGCGCGGCGATGATCTTGCGCTGGTTCTCCAGTCGGAGGTCATATTCCTCGCGCGGCTGAATGTTCGGGTTATAGTAGAGCACCGTCACGCAAAAATACGGCGTGAGCGCCTCGAGCACATAGCTGCTGCACGGCCCGCAGCAGCTTTGCAGCAAGAGACGCGGCCTCTCCCCCAGCGGGTGAGAGG
>JBGUHV010000209.1:0-14733 GCA_045112425.1 Oscillospiraceae bacterium | reverse complement strand
CAACCGGGAAGTGATACCAGCTGTCCGGACCGCGATCCACGTCGGTGTACTGGATGCTCGGGCAGTCCTTGCCGCCGTCGCAGGGCTTGGTGGGCTCAGTGGGCTTGGTGGGCTCGGTGGGCTTGGTGGGCTCAGTGGGCTTGGTGGGCTCAGTCGGCTTCGTGGGCTCAGTGGGCTTGGTGGGCTCCACGGGCACCGTCGGCTCCTCGGGCACGGTGGGCTCGGTCGGCTCCTCGGGCTCCGTGGGAACGGTGGGCTCGGTGGGAACGGTCGGCTCCTCAGGAACCGTGGGCTCCTCAGGCACGGTGGGCTCGGTCGGCACGGTCGGCTCCGTGGGCTCCGTGGGCTCGGTCGGCACCGTCGGCTCTGCGGGAGGCTCGGTGAGGATCGTGATGCGGCCCTGCGGCTCGGCATAGGTCTCGCCGATCACGCCGCTGAGCTCTTCCTTGATGTACTCCACCAGGGCCTCATCCATGGGGATGCTGGTGTCGAACTGCTCGCTCGCGGCCTTGAAGGCATAGTAGGTGTCGCCGCCGGCGGCGCAGAAGTTGTTGGTCACAACAGCGTAGGTGGCGCTCTCGTCAAACGGCTTGCCGTTCACATCGTCGATGGTGATGCGCTGGATGCTCTTCGGGCCGTAGTAGGTGGAGGCGGGGTACTGCTCGCCCTGATCAAAGTCCTTATAGACGGAGATGGTGTAATCCATGCCCGCGACCTGCGGGAAGCCGCCGACCGCGCCGGGCGTACTGTAGGTGGAGGCCTCAAGGGCTTCCAGCAGCTCCGCGCCGGTGACGAAGATCACGGCCACGGTGTTGCCGAAGGGCAGCACGGTGTTGACGTCCTTCATGGTCACATCACCCTTGTGGATCCAGGCGCGGATGCCGCCGCCGTTCGTGATGGAGACGACGTTCTCGGCCGGGATGACCGTGCCGTCCGCCTTCTTCACGTCGCCGCCGCGCAGGACGCTCCAGAGCATCGAGTCGCAGATCAGGTCGCCGAGGTTGGTCTCCTGGTTGCGGTTGCCGGGGGCCTTGTCGCCGTTGAGCTCAACCTTGCTCTGGGCAAAGACGGCGCCGTACTGCGCGTCCACGGCGGCCTCAATGGCCTCGGCCTCCTTGAGCACGTCGTCATTCTCGGCAACGGGCACGAGGTAGTTGTCCACAACAGCCTTCGTCTCGGGGTCGATGACCACGACGCCGACGTTGGCAAACTTCGTGCCGGTGGACTGGATGGGCTCACCGGCAGGGCCGGCGGTCATCACGGTGTGGGAGTGGCCATCGAGCGCAAAGTCGATGCCCTTGACGTTTGCGAACACGTCCACGGAGCGGTTGGGCTCGCTCTCGGCGTCGACGCCGAGGTGGAACAGGCCGACCACGACGTCCGCGCCGGCGGCCTTGACCTCGTCAACGAGCTTCTGTGCGCAGGCGTAGAGCTCCTCGCCCTGCGGGAAGGAGATGCCCTGAATCAGGCCGGGGTTGACCTTGGTGTAGGTCTCGGGGGTCTCGAGACCGATGAAGCCGACCTTCACGCCGGCCTTCTCGATGATCGTCCAGCCGTCGAGAATGCTCTTGCCGTCCTTGAACACGTCGCCGCAGATGGCCTTGAACTCCGCCTTCTCCAGGATGGTCATGAGGTTGTCATAGCCGAAGTCAAACTCGTGGTTGCCGAGCGTGACGACGTCATAGCCCGCGGCGTTCATCATCTGAACGGCCGTGGCGCCCTTGGAGACGCTCACATAGGGCGTGCCCTGGCTGAAGTCGCCGCAGTCAGCCAGAATGACCTCCGCGCCCTGGCTGACGTATTCGTCGCGCAGGCCGGCAATGCTGGCATAGCCTTCGATCGCGCCGTGCACGTCGTTGGAATGCAGGATGACGACCTTGCCCTTGAGCGGGCTGTCTGCGCCGGCGGCGAACGCCGTGGTCATCAGCGAGAAGACCATCAGCACTGCCAGCAGCACAGACAATAATTTTTTCGTCTGTCTCATTTTGCTCCTCCTTGTGTTGTAATATTGTTCCGGTTGGATTAGAACCGTGTCCTTTCGTCATTATAACACAAAACCGCCCGCTTGGCGCGGGCGGTTTTGTAGAAATTCCAATAATAAATTTGTGTAATCAGCCGAAAACGAATTAGTGCCCAAGCAGAGAAGCGCCGACCTCGGCGAGATTCTGGAAGGTTTTGGCGCATTCGGCGCGGCTGAGCGAGGCCTTCGGGCGGAAGGTTCCGGCGGAGTCGCCGTTCATGACGCCGGCAATTTTGGCGATGTATACATAGAGCTGCGCCCAGCTGCTGATGCTCTCGCCGTCGGTGAAGAGCTCCTTCAGGGGCTTGTCCTTTCCGGTGTAGCCCGGGGCGTTGATTTTGTCAAACTCCGCCTGCAGCAGAGCGGTCATCTGCTTGGCGTTGGGCTGGCTGCTGATGGCCATGCGCACGATCATCGCGGCCATCTGCTCGCGGGAGATCGGCTCCGTCGGGGCAAAGTGCGTGTCGTCGATGCCGGTGGTCACGCCGGTGTCCGCCGCCCAGATGACGGCGTTCGTGTACCAGTCGTCGGCTGGCACGTCCGCGAAGGGGCAGGTCATGCTGCTCACATCCGGCTCGTGCATCATGCGGTAGAGCACCGTCACGATCATGGCGCGGGTGACCGTGCCCGCCGGGTCGAAGCGGTTTTGGCCCACGCCGTTCATGAGCCCGGCGTACTTGACGTAGTCGACCGCCTCGGTGTACCACGCATCCCGCGGCACGTCGACAAAGCCGCTTTCCGGATAGTCGGCTGCAAACACGCCCGCGCCGAGGGAGCAGACCAGCAGCACCGCCAGCGCCAGCGAGAGAATGGAGCGCATCAGTTTCATGGGGGGTTCCTCCTTGGTTGAGTGATAATCGAATGATACCACATTACGGAATGAAAAGATAGTGTTTTCGCGGCGGAAAATTTATGTTATACTGGACGCACGAACGCGAAAGGAGTTCCCTGTTATGAGCTATGCCGATCAGGTTTTCATTCAGAACTGCAAGGATATTTTGGAAAACGGCGTCTGGGATACCGACCGCGAGGTGCGCCCCCGCTGGGAGGATGACGGCGCCCCCGCCCACACGGTGAAGAAATTCGGCATCGTGAACCGTTATGATCTCTCGAAGGAGTTTCCGCTCCTGACGCTGCGCCGCACCTATTGGAAGACGGCGGTCGATGAGCTGCTGTGGATCTGGCAGCAGAAGTCGAACAACATTCACGATCTGCGCGGCCACATCTGGGATCAGTGGGCCGATGAGAGCGGCTCCATCGGAAAGGCCTACGGCTATCAGCTCGGCGTGAAGCACCAGTACGCCGAGGGCATGTTCGATCAGGTCGACCGCGTGCTGTTTGATCTCAGGCACAACCCCGCCTCCCGCCGGATCATGACGAACATCTATAATTTTCAGGATCTGCACGAGATGGCGCTCTATCCCTGCGCGTATTCGATGACCTTCAACGTCTCGGGTGACACGCTCAACGCGATTCTCAACCAGCGCAGTCAGGACATGCTCGCCGCGAACAACTGGAACGTGGTGCAGTACAGCGTGCTCGTGCACATGATGGCGCAGGTCTCGGGTCTCAAGGCCGGTGAGCTCGTGCATGTGATTGCGGACGCACATATCTACGACCGCCATGTGCCCGTCATCGAGGAGATCATCCGCAACGAGCCGAAGCCGGCGCCGAGGTTTCTCATCGACGAGAGCGTGGATGACTTCTATAAATTCACCCGCGACAGCTTCAAAGTTGAGGGGTATGAGTTCTCGGAGTTTACGGGCAAGATCCCGATTGCGGTGTGAGAGGTGACCCCCTTCGTCACGGCTGACGCCGTGCCACCTCCCCCGGAGGGGGAGGCAAGCGCAGGGGCGGATGATATTGAATGGAGGAAATCGTATGGACGCCATTGTGGCTGTATATTCCGACTGGGGCATCGGCGCGAGGGGCACGCAGCCGCTGGTCATTCCGGCGGATCGCAAGCACTTTCGTGAGCTGACGCAGGGCGCGGCCGTCATCGTCGGGCGCAGGACGCTCGAGGAT
The DNA here is from genome assembly GCA_045112425.1 of Oscillospiraceae bacterium. GTDB lineage: Bacteria > Bacillota > Clostridia > Oscillospirales > Oscillospiraceae > CAG-103. The sequence goes on along the minus strand of JBGUHV010000209.1, from coordinate 10,688 downwards.
TTCCCCGGCGGCAGACCCCTCAAGGGGCGGCACAACATCGTCATCACGCGCCAGAGCATCACCATCGAGGGCGCCGAGGTCGCGCACACGACCGAGGAGGCGCTGGAACTGGCAAAGCAGTATGACCGCTGCCTCGTCATCGGCGGCGACAGCGTGTTTCGGCAGTTCTTCCCCCACATGGATCGCGTTTTTATCACGAAAATCGACGCCGCGCCCCACTCGGACGTGTTTTTCCCCGATCTCGACGCCGACCCCGACTGGGTCTGCACCGAGGAGAGCGAGCACGAAGAGCACGAGGGCGTGGGCTACTGGTTCTGCACATATCAAAAGCGCAGCTGATAGCTGCGCTTTTGAGTTGGCTCTTTAGAGACAAGACAAACCCCACCGGATGGTGTCCGGTGGGGTTTCATTCAGATCTGTGCTTCCTTCTGCAGCGCCGCCTCGATGGCCTTGGTGAGCTGGTCGGCGCAGGAAGTGCCGCGGCCGCCGCAGTCGTTGCCCTTGAGCGTGCGGATCGCAAATTCGGCGTCCGCGCCCTCGAGCAGCTTGCCGATGGCCTTGAGGTTGCCGTCGCAGCCGCCGGTGAAGGCGACGTTGTGGAGCCTGCCGTCCTCGAGATCGAAGCGAATCTGCGAGGAGCACACGCCGCGCGGGCGATAGGAATAGCTGTTCATGCGGGGGAGTCCTCCTGTGTGTTTCCGAAATTTTGCCTCATTATAGCCCTGCGGAGCGGCCTTGTCAAACGCGCAAAAATTTTTTTATTTTTTTGTTGACATTGGCCTCGCGATTTGCTATTATATTCGAGCGGCGTTGTGCTGGTATAGCTCAGTTGGTAGAGCAGCTGATTTGTAATCAGCAGGTCGGGGGTTCGAGTCCGTCTACCAGCTCCAGCCAAACTGCAGGCGCCGAAACAGAACATGGGGGATTTCCCGAGTGGCCAAAGGGGACAGACTGTAAATCTGCTGGCGATGCCTTCGGTGGTTCGAATCCACCATCCCCCACCAGTCAAAAAGCCTTGTAACTCAACGGTTGCAAGGCTTTTTGCTATATGCCAAGTCCTCACCAAAGTCCTCACTTCATAATAGCAGGATGCTCTATTGTTTTTTTGGTCGAATAATGCTATAATAATATTACACAAAATGCGTAGGGAGTCATAGTATGTTTTTAACAGGTTATCACGGAACGACAGCTTCAGCGGCAGATAGCATAATCTCAACAAACGAGTTCAGGCCTTCAACTAAAGATACAGAATGGCTAGGTGATGGAATCTATTTCTATCGAGAGTTTGTTGATGCGTATAATTGGAGAAAGGACCCAGATTCGCCTCCATCAGATACAATCATACATGCAATTATAGATGTTGATGATGACGCATATTTGGATCTTGACTCATCAGAAGGGCATCTACTTTTTAAATTAATTTCAAGGTATATTCTTGCTCAGTTAAATGCGTCGGCACGCCCAACTAAATACGCACAAAAGAATCAATACGCGGTAGCAAAAATGATTTGGGAATTGTCGCCAGAACTCCAAGTTTTATCTGCAAGCCTTCCGTCTGAACATACTGGTCTTCCAACCATGATGGATATGCGTACAAAAAGAAAAGAGTTTTGCGTTAGGGACAATTGCTCCATAATATATATGAATAAAATAGTTAAGGATGAGATTGATGGCAGACGTAAATAAGATTTTTCAATCATTTAAAAGCAAATTCGATTCCATGACGTATGATGAAAAAGTTGCATATCTTGACCGAATGGGGTTCAGCTTTGATGTTACGTCAGGTTCTCAGTCATATGAATTTGCAGTGTTCTTAGATAAAAGTGGATTGCCAACCGTGCGAAAAGTAGATAAACACACTCGCCAGATTTTTTATACGTTAAAAACAAAAAAATTACAAGATCTTGATGACCTAGAAGAAGACCTTTTGCTTATCGCGAAGAAGCCACGCGGTGATTCTGGGGAGGCCATAAAACCAACCAAATTTTACAAAGTAAAAAATAATCAAGAATGACATATTCATTTTTCTAATATTCAAAACTTTAAGGACGTGCCACAGATTAATTCTGCAGCACGTCCTTGTGCGTTGGTGCCCGATTCGGGCACAATCATTCCTCACTGTCCTCCGTCGCGCTGTGCTCGATCTGCAGCACGCTGTCGTCATCAGGCGGGTGCCCGCTCTGCGGCTCTTCGTTTAATTGCTTCTCGATATCCTTCAAGCCCTTACGGAAGAACCACGGCAGCGGCACGCCCATGTCCCGAAGGTTTTCGGCGATGGAAATGAGCTCCATCACGCTGATGTACAGAGAGATAAACGCTTCGACGACTTTGGGCATATTATACCCGGCCATGAACAGCAGGCCGATGCCGAGCACGACGCACTCGCCGAGTTTCTTGACGCCGCCGGTGCGCATCTTGGAGCTAATGATATCGCCATGGGCCCAGGCATTCGCAAGGCCGGTGATAAAGTCGAAAACCATCAGCACAAAGGGCACGATCAGCATCCAAATCAGGGATGTCGTCTGCACATGCTGTAGGATCTCCTGAAAGTCAATCATACCGATACCTCCCATCAGCAGCCCAGCAGGCACGCCCAGGTATTCGGGCCGACGATGCCGTCCACCTCCAGCAGCTTCGCCTGCTGGAACTTCCGGACCGCGGCGTCCGTCGCGGGGCCAAAGTCGCCGTCCGCGCCGGAGCTGCCGCAGCCGCAGCCGTTCAGGATCAGGAGCAGCTGCGCGACCTTGACCTGATAGCCCTTGCTGCCTCTCTTGAGCATGTCCATCTTCGGAACCTCCTTCGTGTTGTTCGTGGCCGGCGCAATCGGTGCCGGCGCGGGGGTGTATGTGCCGTCGAGCTTCGCGGAGATCTCCGCATAATTCGGCGCAATGAAGCCCCGGATGTACCTGCCGTCCACGGCCATGGGTCGCGTCCAGACGCGCCCGCCGCTCATGTTGCCCTCCGTGACGGTGAACTGATGCGGGCCGGGCAGCGTTACGATGCCGATGTGATCCGGCCAGCCGGTGCAGTCGCCCTTGCCGTTGTCCTTCCAGTAGTAGCACACGGCGTCGCCCAGCTTGGGGACGTAGTCATCGCGCTCGATCCAGATGCCGCGCCGCATGGCCTCCGCAACGAGGAAGCCGACGCTGCACTCCGTGCCGGTGTATTCGGCGATCCCGCACTTGATCCACGTCGCGCTGACGGTCGTGGCGCAGTAGGCGTCGCCCTGCTGCACATTGTAGCCCCGCGCGAGAGGCGTGTGCGCGTTGTAGATCTGCAGGATCTCCCTGTGCCCGGCGCTGCCCCGCGTGGAGCCGACCCAGGCGTTGATAGTGTCCGCCACCTTCTGGCGGAGCTGCTGCTCATTCATAAGCATGTCCTCCTGTTCATTCATCCAGGAGCCCGCTGTACTTCCGATCCTCAAACCAGACCGCGAGCTCCTCCTGTTCCTCGGTCTCCTCCTCCGGCTCCTGCGCCGGATCGGCACGCGCTTCGGTTTCGGCCATTGTTACACCTCCATCATAGCCGCTTCAACACACTTGCTGAACCGCCTCACTGCCTCAGTATTATTGTTGTGGGTGTTATTTGCCCAGTAATCCAAATGGATTCCGTCGTCTCGCATCATCGATAGCGTGATGCCTGCGTCGTATCTCGGGTAAGCTCGTTTGACCCCAAGAGAATTGAAAACCTTATCCATAAGTGCGATGTAGGTTTCCTGATCTGTCTGGTATCTGCTGGCTATGATGGTCGGCATAACTACAACAATATTTGCCTTTGGAAACTTGGTTCTTAAAGTGTTAATACAATACTTTGCCGCAGCAACAGTAGAGCATCCCACGTCCGAACTGGCGGCATCATTGACCGAGCCGAAACCGCCGGGTCGAAACATAATGTCGTTGGTGCCGTACTCGATAATAATGTACTGGTAATTGTCCGCCGGGAGGTCTTCGTTTGCACAGACAGTGGTGACTGTATCGACACAGCTATGGGCGGTAGAGCCACCGCTTTCTTGAGTCCACCACCGAGAAGAGGCGTACCCGTAAATGTCCGCAGTCATGTTGTATTTTCGCAAAATGCGCGTCACCCAGCCGTAGCCAAAATACGGTCTTGTGGTTCTGCCGTCGGTAGCGTTACTATCTTTTGCAGAAAACTCCGTGATGCTATCACCCATGACAAGCACATTTGCATTGACCATCGGAGAAACAGCTTGAAAGAGAGACCAAAAAAGAGTTTTGTTCTGGTTCTGGTTCACCACAAAATTCTTTTTCTGACTGTTCATATACCAGCGGGAAATCGACGCCTGCTGCTCTTCGCCCTCGTCAAGAACGTAGGCGCTGTAATAATAGGGGTACGAATAGGAATTACCCGGACTGACAAAAGCAAGATTAATATACGCATATTTTGCGCTTGCGCTTGTTACTGGGTACTTCCCGTTCCCGGTCGGACTCGTGTCATAGGTTTGCGCTTTGCTTCTTGATGTAATGCCTTTTCCGTAGTCTGCATTGTTTTCGGTGCTGTAGCTGCTCCAAATCTCAACTGCCGAAAATCCATTTCTGGAAACAGTTCCTAGATTGTCCAGTACTAGGGTTTGACCTTGCTTCACAGGGATGCACAAACCCTTGAGAATGCCTGTAATAGCGCCATTAAGCCGCAGAAAGACCTGCACTTCACTGGCATCCTTGCGGTATTTGTAGGTTTCGCCAAAAACGAAGTCCTCATAATCAACCGATTCAAGCCCGGCTTGACCGTTCATGACATCGATACTATGAGAGCCGTCTTTGTCCGTGAACGTGACTCGGTTACCGCCTGTGATCTCAGTGATGCTGACGGTCGGCGACGTAAAGCCCTGCTGCGAAGCCCACGCCTCCACCGCCGCCTGGATCGCGTCGGTGAACCCCGGGCTCCTTGCCTGCTCCTCCTTCGTCGCGCCGGCCTTCTGCACGTTCAGGAGCACGGCGAGCATGCTGATGTTCTCGCTTCCGCTCTTGATGTGCAGCGTCGCCGCGATCAGACCGGGCTGATCCGTCGCAGCCTCCTTCGGCGTGAAGGTGATGTCCGAGCCGGACGGCGTTGCCTCCAGATCGAACGTGACGCCCTTACAGTTCATGCCCTCCAGCTTCGCCGTCGCGCCGGACGGCAGTTCAAAGGCGTTGCCGTTCTCGTCCTTCAGGTGCGCCGTGAAGGTCCGCGCGTCGTCATACTGGCTCAAATGCAAAACCGGCGAGATCGAGCCCGGCATGATGGGCAGATCAAAGCCATGTGTTACTAAGCTCATTTCGTTCCTCCTCTCAGCAGCTCCGCGATCGTGTCGGTGATCGTCTTTTGGATCTCGCCGATGGTGATCTCCTTGTACCGCTCTTTGATCGGATCATAGACGGTCTTGACCACCTTCGCCTGCTGCTGCAGGCCGTAGCCGGGATGCACGACCGTGACGGTGTCGCAGAGCATGAGACCCTGCAGCTCCTCCGGCACGGCGCTGATTTTGATGCTGGTGGTCAGATGGTTCGCGTCCTGCTCGGCCACATAGGCCTGCAGCGCTGCGAGCATCTCGGCGTCGCTCGGCGTGAGCTGTCCATCCGGTCGCTCGATCACGCTAGAGAGATCCACGGCCTGCACGCGGGTGTAGGCGAAGTCGTTGACGTTGGGCTTGGCAAGATATGCGTCGTTGTAGGCGTGTGTCTCACTATCGCGCCACCAGCCGTAATATGCGGTCACAAGGTCGCTCGCGTCCGTCTCATAGGACAGATCGCCCATGTTGACGCCATAGCGGATCATCTTGCCGGTGTTCCGCCCGCGGGAGGCGAGCAGCCGCACCGTCCAGTGATCCCACTCCAGCTCGCCGCCGTAGAGATCCATCAGACTGTCCTCCGCGCCGCCGAGGATCGCGCGCACGCTCATCGGCTGCAGGTGCGTCATCTGCACCGGGTTGCTGAGCTCGATGTCGCTCTCGAAGCTCCAGCGCGTGGTGTCGAGCTGCGGAACCATGCCGCCTCCGCCGAAGAGGAGCCGCATGGCCTGCTGCGCGGAGGCCGTCCGAAAGCTGTCCGGCTTGCAGATGTGCTCCGTCAGCTGATAGCTTCCATGATGTGCGAGCACCTTCACGGTGTCCGCGCCGTCCGGCTTCTGGAGCTTCTTAATCTGGAACGGCTGCGGAGCCTTGCCGGGCGCAGGCGCGGCGTAGATCAGCCGGTCAATGGCCAGCTGATCCACATGCAGACCGTCCACCGGCAGCTCTCCCTCCAGGAAGAACTCGCCGTTGCGCTCTTCCGTGACGCCAATGCTGTCCTCGATCCACGAGGGGAGAAAACCGAGCCCCAGCGTCTTGAAGCTGGTCTCATCATTTTCGTACAATACAGGAATCATGCAGTCCACCACCTCGGAATGACTTCCATCTTCGTGACATACCCGGGACTGCTCACGCCGACGTTGGTCAACACGAATAGGTTCGTGCCGGGAAACAGCATTGGCAGCACCGGATAGGTTGTATGATATGTGATTTTGCTCGGGTCTTGAACTGCATAGCTGTCGCAGTCAATTTCAAAGGTTGTGTCTGAAGATTCAAGCTGAATCGTGATGTCCGTCATCGGCGTGCGAGGATCAGAGCCTTCCGCCATGATGCGGATCTGCCCGCGCCCAGTCAGCCGAATCAGCGGCCTGGCAGACACAACGTAGGGGTTGACGATGCTTTTGTTTTTAGTAATGGTGCTGGACAGATCCACATTCTCAAACAGCGTCACCGCCTGTTCGCCGGATTTGAGGTAATACTCCGGTTTGCAGTCAAATTCCAGAGTAGCCCGCCCAAAGGTCCAGAGCTCATGCTCAATATTCAACGGACCGGCATAGCGCGCAAGCCGAAAATATTCGGGGTCGTAGGTATCCTCAAGGCGGCAGTATTCTCTGGATCCTAAAAGCCACGAGGCTACGTCGTGGGAAAGCTGGCGCGCGTTTCTGTGGGAGCGGCGTCCTCCGAGCCAGACCTTGTACGGCTGCGTGTAATTGCTGAGTGTTCCATCTTCTCTGTACTCTGTCCCGTTTCGGCCTGCGATGGTGTATGGATCCCCTCGCTTCCCTCCGTGGGCAGAGACAGGCAGCTTTTCAACGGTCACGAAAAAATCGGTGCTGTTCTTTTCGTCAAACCGAATCATGCCCATGTGCTGATCACCCTCTCTAATTCAATCTGCAGCTCGCGGGCGAGCTGCGCGGCGTCTTTGTCTCTTCCTTGGATAATGATGCTGATCCCGCCGTAGTAGACCGTGGGTCCGGCTACGATGTTGCCGCCGGCAATGGCTCCGCCCACCGCGCGCGGGCTGCCGTTGGAGATCGTCATGTTGGATTCCAGCAGCAGATCCGCCGGATCCGGCATGGCGTCCGCCATCATGCGCTCCACGTCGCTCATCGCGTCCACGAAGCCGGTGCCGACGCCGAGGCCGATGTTCATGCCGATCTCGTCCTCCATCAGCTTCGACGGGCTGTTGATCTTGAACAGGCGCTTGAGGAAGCTCACCACGTTGCCGACCCAGCCGGTGATCTGATTCTTGATCCAGCCGAGGCTGGAGGAGATGCCGCGCCAGATGCCCTGCACGAGCTGTGTGCCGACGCTAACGACCTGCCCGACGCCGCTTGCAAGGCCGCGCACGATGGCCGCGATGATCTGCGGCACCTTTCCCGCGATCTGAGGGATGGCGCGGATGATGCCGGTGCCGATCCCGACCGCGAGCTGGATCGCGGCAGCGATCAGCACGTCGATGTTGTTAATGAGCGTATCCACGAGCGTGAGGATCACGTCCACCGCCACGGGCACCAGCTCAGGCATGGCCTGCATCAGCCCGTCCACAATGGAGATCAGCACCTCGCCGCCGGCCTCTACGATATCTGGCAGGCAAGCGCTCACGGTCTCCAGCAGCGCTCGAAGCGCTGCCTCGGCATAGGGGCCGAGCGCTTCCAGCGTGGCGCCGAAGTCCTGCACGCCCTGCTCGACCATGGCGATGCCCTCGTCGACGTTGCCGGTGAGCATCATCGTCAAGCCGTCCATCATCGTCGTGATCGACGGTAAAAACTCGCCGCTGACCTTGTTCTTTGCGCCGTCCAACGCTGCGTTCAGATTCTGCAGGCTGTCTTGGTAGGCGGCTGCAGCTTTCACCGCGTCCTCGCTCATCACGCCGCCGAGGTCATGCACCTGCTGGCGCATGGCCTCGGTCTCTTCTGCGCTTGTGTTCAGGAGCGGGCCGAGCTCCGTCGCACCTCTGCCGAGGAGCTTGCCGGCGAGATAAGTGCGCTCCGTCTCGTCCGAGACGTTCTGCAGTGCGCTGATTGTCGCGCTGAACAGCTCCTCCTGGCTCATGTTCGCGATCTGATCCTGGGAGATGCCCAACTTGGTGAAAGCGTCAGAGCCCGTTTCTGCGGCTGTGGCGAGGGTTTTCATGCCGCTCTGCAGCCCGTCGATGCTCGTGCCGCAGTGCTCCATGATGAAGGCCCACTCCTGATAGGCGTCGGAGCTCATGCCCATCTTCTGGCTCATCTTGTCCACGTTGTCGCCATACTCGGCGGCAGCGGTGACGGTTTCGCCGAGGGCCTCGCCGACCTGCTTCACAGCGCCGGCGATGGCTTTCAGCCCGGCGATCACAGCCTCGGCGGTCAAATTCGCCTTTAGGACCTCTCCGAAGGTTCCGGCCTTCTTTTCAGCGTCCTGGACCTCGCGGCCATATTCGTCGATGCTGGAAGCGCAGCCGTCCGTGCTGTTGGCTGCCTCCTCCATGTAGCGCCCGTTCTTCTGGATCTCGCCGTCCAGATCGTTCAGCCGTGCCTTTGCCCGGTTGAGCTGCTGCTGGTACTGATCCACGCGCTGATCGCCCTCACCATAGGCCTCTGTGGCCTCTCTCACGGCTCTCTCCAGCGCCTTGACCTTCTCGGTCTGCTGCTGCTGTTCCTGCCGCAGGAGCTTGTCCTTGGCTGTCAGGGCGGTCAGAGAGTTGGCCTGCCCCTTGAACTCGCTCTCCAGCAGCTGCATCTCGGTTTTCATCGTCCGCAGGCTGCTGTTGACGGAGCTCATTTGCTTTTTGAATTCCTGCTCACCATCCAGCTTGATGCTGGTGTTGATGGTCCTGGTGGGCATCAGTCCGCCCCCTTCCGCCTTTTCTCCAGCTCCAGAAGATCAAACACCCGCCCCACCTGCAGGAGCATGCCCTCCCGCACGGTGAGGCCGAGGATCCGCACGCAAAGCTGGAGATACAAGGCACTGGTCATGCGTTTGCCGTTTTTTTTTCAAGCTCCTGCAGACCGAGATCCAGATCCTGATCCTCCGGGCTCTCCTCATCACGCCGGAAGCCTAAGCGGATCACCGCCTGGGCCACGAGCTTGGCCGGCGCCACGTCCATGGCCGCCAGATTTGCCCGGAAGAACGCCTCGGAAGGGATTTGCTCAGGCTTGTGCCCCTGGTATCTGCGTACCAGCTCACCCTGCTCGGCAAACTTCGCCAGCATCCAGCACAGCGCGTCAAAGCTCTTTTTCGTGGCGCCCTCCAGATGGGAGAGCAGGGGCTCATCCGGCCCGAATTTCTCGTAGCAGTCGAAAAGCGCGGCGCCGTTCAGGCAAAAATGCCATTTCTGGCCGCATACCTCAAAATCGTGGGTCTGCATCAGCTGTTACCCTGCGCCGCCTGTGCCGGCGGCAGCTTCGCATCGACCCACGCTTTCGCCTCCGCTTCGGAATCGAAGAGCTTGCTCTCGATCTTCCAGTCGCGGTTGGCGGCGCCCATGGCGAGGAAGGACAGCTTGCCGCCGGAGAGCGTGATGCTGCCGGCGCCGGCGCCGCCCTTGGTCTCATATTCCTCGCCCACCATCGACGCGACGAGGGTGGGATAGAAGATGCCCTTGAATTTCTTCTTTTTGTGGATCAGACGGTTGGTGTAGAACGCCATGCCGCCCGGAGGGCCGTTGTCGTCGATGCGGTGGTGCAGATCCTCGCTCTGGTCGATTTTCGCGCCGAGAACCGCCTCGGCGACCTCGTTGAGCAGCTCGTCGATCTCCACGTCGACCGGAGCGTCCGCGAACTCCTTGAGATACTCCGAGGTGCGGTTGTCGGAGCCGCCCTTCGCCTCGTTGAAGTTGGGGTTGTCCGTGACCTTCTGCATCCCGCCGATACCGATGGAGCCCTTGTAGACCGGCAGCGCGTTCTCGCTGTTGTCGCTCTGAATCTCCGCCCAGCGGAGATAAATGGCACCGTATTTCATGTGATACCTCCCTAATTGAGTGAATCAATCCATGCAAACAGCACGTTGGCGCCGGCGTCCACCGCCTGATCGGCGCACTGTTCGTTCGCCGTGCGGATAAACGGACGCCCGGCCTGTCCCTTCTTGCCGTATTCGTTCACGAACGCGATCTCGGCGATCCGGTTGCCGTGCTGTTTGCCGGTGTAGTTGATGTACTGGGTGTAAACACCCTTGGCAAGCTTGATCTTGCCCTTCTTGATGGCGCGCATGACGGCGCCCTTGTTGAACCTGCCGGAGAGCATGGAGGCGGCTGTGCGCTGCTGCGCTGCCACCACCACGTCCGCCTCCGCGTCGAGAATCTTCCAGATCACCTCGGCAGGGATCGTGGAGAGATTCGTAAACTGCTTTTCCAGCTCTGGCAGCCCCTTCACCGTAAAACCAGCCATCAGAAGCCCTCCAGATACTCAAACTCGAACACATA